>CAZEHG010000043.1:0-12166 GCA_964512475.1 uncultured Atopobium sp. | reverse complement strand
CCCCGAGCTGAACGCTCGGGCCCTCGCGCCCCATCGAGAGGCCCGCAAACGCGCCAAGTGTGCCCTCGGCAAACTTGGCGAGGATGACCCGGTGCCAAGGCATGTCCATGCGGTCCATGACCTCGGCATCGACCTGCGGAATGCCGGAGCCTGAGGTTGTCGGCTCCCAGAGCATGAGCTTCCCGACCAGGAATGCTAACAGGGCGAGGACAGCGAACCAGGCGGCCATGAGCGGAACCTGACCCGCGACGGCTCCGGTGATGCTGCGCAGCAATCCCTCGGCCGTCGAGAGCGAGAGGCGGTAGAGGGTGACCACTCCCCCGCCGAAGAGGCCGACCAGTGCCCCCTCGACGACAAGGTCTATCTGGTATTTCCTGGAAAAGCGCCTCGACACATGTGCCGAGGCGCCGGTATCTGCGGTTTCGTTCAAAACTACCTCGTGGGTTTCCGGCTAATCGACCTTAACGAGTGTGAAGACATCCACGCCAGGGTAGCTCTTTGAGATGGCTTCGCGGGGATTCAGGAAAGCGAGCTCGAGGATGAAGCCGAAACCGACGATGGTCGCGCCGCTCTTCTTCGCAAGGTCGGCGGAGGCGACGGTCGTGCCGGCGGTGGCGACGAGGTCGTCGATCACGAGGACGCGGTCGTCGGCATCGACGGCGTCCTGGAGCATCTCCACGGCGTTCGTGCCGTACTCGAGCGAGTAGCTCTGCGAGTAGACCGCGCGCGGGAGCTTGCCTGGCTTGCGAGCCGGCACGAAGCCGACGCCGAGCTTGTAGGCCACAGGCGCGCCGATGAGGAACCCGCGCGCCTCG
Organism: uncultured Atopobium sp.; assembly: GCA_964512475.1. Classification (GTDB taxonomy): domain Bacteria; phylum Actinomycetota; class Coriobacteriia; order Coriobacteriales; family Atopobiaceae; genus Paratractidigestivibacter. Next base: position 11,351 of record CAZEHG010000043.1, on the reverse strand, counting down.
GAACCGACGACCTTGGTGATGCCGGCGTCCTTGAAATGGTCGCAGATCTCGTCAACGGCTGACGTAAAGGCCTCGCGATCGGCGAAGAGCGGCATCACGTCCTTGAAGATGACACCGGACTCGGGGTAGTCCGGGATATCGACGATCTTGCTCTCGTAATCGTAACGTGCCATATAGCGGTTCCTTCTTCCGGTTATAGGCGGGGCAGACTACTCCCCCAGGTCCTTGAATGCTTCCTTGACGCGACGCCCCACGAGCTCGCTGCGCACGGCGTTGGTGAGCCCGAGCATGCGCGAGAAGGCCTCGTCGAACTGGCGCCGGTTCTCCTCCGTGTGCTCGATCTCGACGCCGCCTCCGCGTTTGGCGAAGACCATGAGCGCCTGCTCAAAGGCCGACGACTCGCGGTTGGCAGCAATGACGTAGGAACGCAGGTTCTTCGCGCCGAAGCCGTAGCGGCGCAGCTCGTCGCAGATGCGGATGAGCGGCAGGTCGTGCCCGTCAACGAGGTCACGCCCGTGAGGCGACTTCTTGAGCTTGATGACCCCTGCCTCCGAGAGCTCCCTCACGAACGAGACTGTGGTGCCGCAGAGCTCCGGCATCCGGTCTATGGGGTGCAGCCGCTCGGCCACGTCCTCGTCGTCTCTTCTCACCTGGACAGTGTCGGCCGTGACATCACCCTTAGCGCTGACCTTGGATTCTCCGCGGTCAAGCTCCTCTTTAATGACCGAGAGAGGCATGAAGCGATTCTTCTGCAGGTAGAGGATGGTCTCGAGCCTGCGAATGTCGCGCTGGGAGTAAAGTCGGTAGCCGCCTGGCGTCCGGGAGGGGTTGAGAAGACCCTCATCTTGGAGATAACGGACCTTCGACACGGTGAGGTCAGGGTATTGGGTTTGGAGCCGCTTAACGACTTTGCCTATGGTGAGGTAACCGGCGTCGGGCATGACTTCGCCTAGATGTCGGTGGCGATGCGGGCCTTGCGCGCGTTGGTGTGGAACACCATGCGGAACGTGCCGATCTGGATGGTCGACCCGTCCTTGAGCGTCGCGTCGTTGACGATGGCACCATCGACCCAGGTGCCGTTCAGGCTTCCGAGGTCCTTGATCGTGGCGAAGCCGGAGGAGACCCCGGAGAGGTCGAGGCTCGCGTGACGGCGCGAAACGGTCATGTCGTTGAGGAAGACAGAGTTCTTGGGGTCGCGGCCGATGGTGATCGTTGCCGCGTTGAGCTCAAAGGTCTCGCCGATCTGGGGCCCCTTGACGATGGTCAGGGTCGGGCGGACCGGCTTAGAGACGGCCATGAGGTCCGGTACCGTGGCGTCGGCCGACGGCATACGGAAGATCTCGGTGGCCCCTTCGCTGACGGGGGTGTTCTCGTTTTCCATGTATGCTCCCTACATAGGATGCTCGTGTTAGTTGAATGATTGTAGTTTATACCGCTTACCTGCAGGCGACCGCGTCCATCTGCGCATCTGCCCCGAGAGGCAGGCGCGACACCTGCACAACGGAGCGTGCCGGCATCGGCGGGTCGATGCGCTCGGAGTAGACCTCGTCGAAGGCGTCGAGAAGGGCGAGGTCCGCCAGGTACACGGTCGTCTTCGCGACGTCGGAGAGGTCGAGCCCAACCTCCGAGAGGACCGCCTCGACCTGGTCGAGAATCCGGGAAGCCTGCGCACGGATGTTTCCTCGCCCCATAAGCGCCCCGCTCTCGTCGACGGGCACCTGTCCCGAGACGAAGACGAATCTTCCCGCAGTCGTTCCCTTGGAGGCGGCTCCCACGGCGTCTGGGCAGCCTTTCGCGTTGACCGAGTACTTCATCTGGCACACCCTCTTTCTCATTGCGTTCTTCAAGCCGTTAGGCTACTGCTTGCCGAGGCCTCGCTTCTCGGCCGCCGCGTCGAGCCTCGTGAGCGACTCGGCGAGGACGTCCGTGGGGCACGCGAGGTTGAAGCGCTCGAATCCGTCGCCACCCTGACCGAAGAGGTCTCCCTCGTCGAGCCACAGCAGCGCCTCCTCGCGCATGAAGCGCTTGAGCTCGTCCGGCCCGAGGCCCCAGGCCCTGAAGTCGACCCAGGCGAGGTAGGTGCCCTGCAGCTCGTAGACGATGAGCTCGGGGTGGCTTTGCGCGACCCAGTCGACGAGATAAGAGAAGTTCGACCAGACGACGCCCACGAGCTGGTTGAGCCAAGGTTCGCACTTCTCGTAGGCGGCGACCGTCGCCGTGTACGCGAAGGTGTTGGCCGTCTGCAGCGCGAGCTTCCCGAAACCGGAGCAGAAGCGCTCTCTCATGCGCTCGTCGGCGATGTAGATGACCGAGCACTGGCAGCCCGCGAGATTGAAGGTCTTCGAGGGCGCGGTGCACACCACGGCGCGGCGGAGCTCCTCCTCGCTCATGACGTTGGCGATGGTCGTGTGTGCGTTGCCGGGCATGATGAGGTCGTTGTGGATCTCGTCGCAAACGATGAGGACGCCGTTAGCCATGCAGATGTCCACGATGCGCCGCAGCTCAGAGACGTTCCAGACACGCCCGACGGGGTTGTGCGGGCTGCATAGCACGAGCATCTTTGCGTCGGTGCGCGCTGCCGCGGCCTCCAGGCCCTCGAAATCGATGCGGTACGCGCCGTCCTCGACCACCAGTGGGTTCTGGATGAGGGTGCGGCCGGCCGACTCGACTGCCATGCGGAACGGGTAGTAGACGGGCGGCTGGATGATGACGCCATCGCCCTCGTCGGTCAGCGTGGATACGGCGTCGAAGATGGCCGGGACCACGCCGGGCGTGACGACCGCCCACTCTTTCTGGGGTCTCCACCCGTGGCGACGTACCTGCCAGTCGATGCAGGCGGAGTAGAAACGGTCCGTGGGGCCGGTGTAGCCGAGCGGGCCGGCCTCCACCAGGTCGTGGAGCGCTCTTTTTATCTCGGGCGCGTTCTCGAACTCCATGTCCGCCACTGAGAGCGGCGCTACGTCGGCGGGGACCTTGGGGTTCTCGGCGAGCATTTCGTCCCATTTGTGGGAGCCGACTCCCCTGCGGGAGATCCTGGTTGTGAAGTCGTAGCTCATGGTGACAAATCTCCGTACTGTTCGTGTTCCAACCCGGCTTGACTCGCTTAGAGTCCGCGGGCTCCGATGAAGTCGCGCTCTGTTCGCAGGATACCTGCCGAGATAAGACGCTCGGCTCCTGGCTTGACCTGGTCTTTCTCGAAGAGGTCGTCACCCCAGGGCGTCAATGACCTGAGCGCGCTCCCCAGCGCGTCGGACCCAACGGGCTCCACCTCGCCGAACGAGAGGAAGCTCCTCCAGAGCGTGCCCGCCTTCGCCGTGGGGACGAGAAGCACATAGGCGGGGAGATCGGGTGCGCCGGGGAGCCTCAGCCCCATCGAGACGGTCGCGATGCGGTCAAGTCGGACGTTGCGGACGGTTCCGGGCGCCGGCAGGTCGCGCGGGCGCTCGACGTAGTCGGTGAGCACGGCGCGCGCGGCGTTGCCGGCAAGCAGCAGCGGCGTGAGCATGCCGGTCGCGTCCTCGACCTGCGCATCGGCGTAGGGGGCGTAGCCGTTCTGTTCGATCGACGAGATGAAGCCGAGCCAAGCCGATGCTACGTCGCCGCGGGGCGAGGGGTCGATCATCACGTACTCGTCCCGGCCAGTCCGCCCGACGAGCGGGACGGAGGTGAGGGCCCCCTCCGCCGTGAGCGACGCCTCCCAGGAGCACTCCCCCACGGCAAGTTTTTTTCCGCAGAAGAAGGCCTCGGCGAGCGCTTGGGATGCCTCGCCCGAGATGAGCTCGTAGGTGGAGCCGGTGAGGTCGGCGAGATACGCCGCCTTGGGATCGATGGCCCCGCCCTTCTCGCTCGGGTAGGACGAGACGCGCATCACGTCGCCCTCATAGGAGGGCGCGAACGTAGCCCCGAGGCAGAGATGCTCTTGGTAGAGCACCCCCATACGGGCGACCTGGTCCTTCATCGGGCATTCCCTTCTCGCTTTGCGAGGGCTTCATTCTTAATGCGGACTCCCTCGACGGTGTAGTGGATGGTTGTGATAACCGAGAAGGCGACGCCGATGTAGACGAGGAAGATGCCCAGGCAGGCAGGCGCGGTGTTGAGGCCGGGAAGCCACGCAGCGTCGACGACGCCCATCCCCTCCACCTCGGGGAGGCCGAGCAGGCAGAGGCAGAAGCCCGTCATGAGGAACGCCGTCGCGGCCTTGCCGATGTAGGCGACGTCGACGGGGCGCACCCGGTACTTCTGAAGCACGACGCTGCCGATGGCCAGGTAGATGTCGCGGCCGATGACGTAGACGGGAATCCAGGCAGGCAGTTCGCCCACGATGAGGAGACCGAGCACCCCGGTGAAGAGAAGTACGCGGTCCATGATCGGGTCCATGATTTTCCCGAGCCAACTAACCGTCCGGGTCCTGCGGGCGACCTGCCCGTCGAGGAAGTCGGTGCCCGCGGCCACGGCATAGCAAGCGAGCGCTGCGTAGCGGTTCACGTGGTCGCAGAACAGGATGAGGAAGGTAAAGGTGAGCAGCAGGCGGCAGAACGTGATGACGTTCGCCGGTGTGAGGATCTGCTGCGAGGGGTTACCGGAAGTCCCTACGGGGTCCGTGGCGATGCCTCGCTCCTGGTGCTCGGCCGCGTCGGCGTCGGCCACCTTCTTGAGCGTTGATCGTAGGTGCTCGAGTCTGTCTTTCATGCTTCCCCTCGTCGCAAGACGCAATTTCAAACCCTGCTATGTTACCCGAGCGGTGCCCGGCGTAAAGCCGGGGTGAACGTCAACCGCGGAAAGACACGTTAAATGCGGTGTTCTGGAGTAGGCGGACGAGGACCCTGATGCCCTGCGCGTAGGTCCTGCGCGAGATGCGCTCGTTGACGCCGTGGACGCCGCGGGCCTCCTCCTCGGGGGCGGGCCTGAACGGGCAGACGCGCATGATCGATCCGCAGACCCCCTCGTAGCGCACCGAGTCGGTGCCGCCGCACACGAAGGACGGGACCCAGGCGACGCCGGGGTGGAAATAGGCGAGGGACTCCTTGAGCTCCGCGTACCCCGCCCCATCCGTGGAGTCGATGCGTCCCGCGGGCGTCTCGTGGGCGATGCGCGCCTCGACGCCGGTGCCCCCGACGGCGGCCTCGACGAGGGCGAGCACCTCGCTCGCGGCAGTGCCCGGGAGCAGCCGGAAGTTGATGGTTGCCGTGCAGTCCCCGGGCATAACGTTGGCGGCGCTGGAGGCGCCCTCGAGCATGTCGACGGCGACCGTCGTGCACACGAAGGGGTAAAGATCCCTCACGCCTGCGGCGGCCTCGGCGATTCTTCGCCCGTTGGCGTCGATATCGGCGACGAGCGAGGCGAAGGGCTCCTCGGTCACGAGGGGCGCGAGCTCGCGGAAGGTTCCCGCGACGATGCTGCCGAGCTCAGGTGCCGGCTTGGCGGCGGACACGGCGGCGACGGCGCGGCACAGGCGCTCGAGGGACGTGCCCCCGAACGGGTTCGACGAGTGGCCGCCCTCGCCGTGCGCCGTGAGCTCGATGTCAAGGTAGCCTTTCTGCGAGACGCAGATGTCCGAGACGACGGCGCCCGGCGCCCCGTAAGCCGCCCCGTCGAAGAAGGTGGTCGTCCCCTCATCGATGAGGAAGGCCGAGCGCATGGAGCGCGAGGCCATGAGCTCGGCCACCGCCGTGGCGCCATGGCTGCGTACCTCCTCGTCCTCGCCGAACGCGAGGTAGACGGTGCGCTCGGGCGTCTCGCCGCGCCCGAGCAGGTACTCGACGGCCTCGAGCTCGGCCATCAGCATATCCTTGATATCGAGCGCCCCCCTGCCCCAGATCCACTCGTCGTCCAGGTATCCCTCGAAGGCGCCGTGCGCCCACTCGCCCTCGGTGCCGGGTACGACGGGAACGACGTCTTGGTGGGCGATGAGCTGCACGGCTTCGAGTCCGGGGTCCTTGCCGGGGACCGTGATGAGCACGGAGTACCCCACGAGCTCGAAGGCGCCCGCAGCCATGACGTGGGGGAAGCTTTCCCGCATAAGGGTCTGGAGCCTCTCGAACTCCGCCCAATCGGTGGTTTCCGGCCCCGTGTAGACGGTCTTGCACGAGAGCGCCTTGGCCAGCCGGCCGCAAGCCTCGCCATAAGGGAGGTCGGGATAGTCGCCCTCGTGGGCGAAGTGCTCATAGGGGTTCATGCGGCTCCTTGGGAGGTGGTCTTCTGGTCGTGCCCCGTTAGGCGCGGTGGGTACGCTCGAAGCGCTCCATGAAGTCGACGAGCGCCTCGACGCCCTCAGGAGGCATGGCGTTATAGATGCTCGCGCGCATGCCGCCAACGAGGCGGTGACCCTTGAGGTTGACGAAGCCGGCCTTTTTCGCCTGCGCGACGAACTCGGCGTCGAGTTCCTTCTTGCCCGTGACGAAGGGAACGTTCATGATCGACCGGTCACGCGGGGCCACGGTAGACGAGAAGAGCTCGGAGGCGTCGAGGTAGTCGTAGAGGAGCTGAGCCTTCGCGCGGTTCCTTTGGGCGATGGCCTCGAGTCCGCCGAGGCCCTTGATCCATTTGAAGACCAGGCCGCAGATATAGATGCCCCAGCAGTTCGGGGTGTCGTAGAGCGAGCCCGCGTCCGCGTGCGTGCGCAGGCGCAGCATCGTGGGGACTCCGGGGAGATCGTCTGGAATGAGGTCCTTGCGGACGATGACGACCTGCACGCCGGCTGGCCCCACGTTCTTCTGTACCCCGGCATGGATAAGGCCGTAGCGGCTTACGTCCACGGGCTCGGAGAGGAACATCGACGACTGGTCGGCGACGAGGACGTGTCCTTTGGTGTCCGGCAGCTCGGGGTAGCGCGTTCCGGTGATGGTCTCGTTCTGGCAAATGTAGACGAAGCTCGCCTCGTCGCGCACGTCGAGCGAGGAAACGTCGGGCACGTAGGAGAAGTTCTTGTCGGCCGAGGTCGCGAGGAGCTTGGCGTCGCCGAGGATCTGCGCCTGCTCATAGGCTTTCTTCGACCAGTTGCCAGAGACGACGTAGTCTGCCTTGCCGTTTCTCGCCAAGTTCATGAAGACGGTCGAAAAGAGCAGCGAGTCGCCGCCCTGCAGGAAGAGCACCTCGTAGGTGTCGGGAATCCCCATAAGGGCGCGCAGGTCCGCCTCGGCCTCGTCGAGGATGGACTGGAACTCGGGCGAGCGGTGGCTCATCTCCATGACGGACATGCCGCAGCCGCCGTAGTCGAGCATGCTGGACGCGGCCTGCTCGAGGACCTCCTCCGGGAGCACAGCGGGGCCGGCGGAAAAGTTATAGACACGGGACATGGTCCCCCCAATCATCGGTTGCATACAAACGCTTATCTTACACGCGTCGTTTGCTGTATGGTTTTGGACGTAACCGAGAGGAGAGAAACATGTCGACGTTCCTGAACGCAAGTCCGGTCTTCGGCCCGGTGAGGAGCCGCCGGCTCGGCGTCTCGCTCGGCGTGAACATGATGCCGGCTTCGGGCAAGATCTGCACCTTCGACTGCCTGTACTGCGAGAACGGCTTCAACGCGGATCGCGTCTGCGGGGAGCCCCACAACTCCCCCGAGACAGTGGCTGCAGCGCTCGAGGAGAGGCTCAAGGAGATGGCGCTCGCCGGTGAGCTCCCTGACGTGATCACCTTCGCCGGCAACGGTGAGCCGACGGCCGCGCCGGGGTTCCCTGAGGCCATCAGGCGGGCTGTCGCGCTACGCGACGAGCTCGCCCCAAAGGCGAAGATCGCGGTTCTCTCCAACGGCACCTTCGCGGACAGGCCCGAGGTGCGCGAGGCGCTGATGCTCGTGGACGACAATATCCTGAAGCTCGACACCGTCGACGCCGACTATATCGAGCTCCTCGACCGTCCCTCCGGCCCTTATGACGTGGAGAAGCAGGTGGAGACCTTCGCCGCCTTCGACGGCCATGTGATCGTCCAGACGATCTTCTTGCGCGGGTCCTGCGCGGGCCACGACGTGGACAACACCGGCGAGAGGTACGTTGCCCCCTGGCTCGAGGCGCTGCGGCGCATCCGCCCGGGCGCCGTCACCATCTACACCGTGGCTCGCGAGACTCCCGCGGCAGGCCTCGAGAAGGTGCCCGCGGACGTCCTCGACGGCATCGCGGCGCGCGTGCGCGCGCTGGGCATCCCCTGCCAGGTCTCCTACTAGGTTAGTCGGCCATCGGCTCCCAGCAGAAGCGAGCCATGTCGACCCTCCCGTCCTCTAGGAAGCCGACGCCTTCCTCCTCGAGGAGCGACCGCTGGACGTCCGGGCCTCCGAAAGCGTAGCCGCCCGCGAGACGTCCGTCCTTGAAGACGACCCGGTGACAGGGCACGCCGCCTGCCATGCCGGGGCTCGCGTGCATGGCATAGCCGACGAAGCGCGCGCGTCGCGGCTCTCCCATGAGCCGCGCGACTTGCCCATAGGAGGCAACCTTTCCTTCCGGTATTCGTCGGACGACGTCGTGCGCGCGGGAGAAAAAAGACCCCTCTGTCATGCGGTTCTCCTCGAAACTCAAAAAAGGCCAGGAACGAAAATTCCTGGCCTTTGAAATTCCTGGTCGGGTGGACTGGATTCGAACCAGCGACCCCTTGACCCCCAGTCAAGTGCGCTACCAAACTGCGCCACCACCCGAATATGTTCGCGCCTTCGCGCGATGAAATAATCTACCAGCTTGGACGAGGGAATGCAAGCGAGATTCCAAAGAAAAGTTTAGCGGCGTCCCGCTAACCGTTCATCGGTGTTTAGCAAACGTTTATATGACCGCTTGGCTACCATGCTGGTTATCCGGTGTAAACAGAAAAGCGGGAGGTTTTGAAATGGCAACCATATTCGAACGCATCGCGGACGCCTTCAAGAACGGCGATGATGAGGTCATCAAGCACGTGGTGCAGGTCTCGTCCCTTGCGGGCAAGCTCATGGACGCGGTGGGCGGGCCCGATAACGTGGTCTCCGCCACCAACTGCGCCACGCGTCTTCGCCTCGTCCTCAAGGACACCTCGAAAGTGGACTACGATGCCTGCATGAAGGCCGGGGCCATCGGCGTCGTGAAGCCCGAGGATGAGGAGGACGGCGTCCACATCGTCCTCGGCACAGAGAAGGCCCAGAACGTCGGCGATGCCTTCCAGAAGCTGCTCTAAGGCTTGCTACGCAGCGCGCGAGCACATTGAGGGCGGGGGCTTTCCGCCCCCGCCCTTTTCGTGACGCAGACTGTTGATTTCCCGATACTCGAGACGTCGCGGCGAGATCTCGGGTCAGAGCGCGTCCTTCGTCGCGACGAGGTCGGACCCCGTTCCCGCGACGTTTCTTCTTAGGACATCCCCGATGTGCACCGGGGCGCGCGCGACGACGGCCATCGCCTCGGCCATGACGTCGAGGACGGCCCCCTTGGGCACTTCGGGGACCGTCTTTACCGAGACGAGCTTTCGCGCGGCGCTCCCCTCCACGGTGACCGTTGTCGTCACGGTCCTGACGGGGGAGACGACCTCTGCCTCGGCGTACTTCTCGCCTCGCTTGCAGGAGTTGCCCGAGACGGCGACGACCGACCCGTCGTCGGCGAGCAGGACCGAGACCTGGCATCCCCTCGGGCAGCGTATGCAGGTGAGGACCCGCGTATTCGACCTTTCTCCCATCATGCCTCCCCGAGCGATACGACAATCTCCGAAACGTCCCCGCACGCTGCGAGTTCGTCCCTGCACAGGACGAACTCCTCCATCTCGCCGGGGACGAGGATGGGTCGCTTTTTGTGCACGAGCCTCTTCTCTCCTGCCCGGACATCGATGAAGCGGTTCTCGAAGACTCCCGATACCCGGAACCGCACGACGAGCTTCTCGGGCATGCGGCCGAGGTCGACCGACTGCGGCACGGTGTAGCGGACGCCGTTCGTGCACGCGATTCTGACGCGCCTTTCGTGTTCCGCCGCCTCGCCCTTGGCGAACCGCGCGGCATGCTCGCCTGCTATAGCCGCCTCCTGGGTCACGAAATCGACGAGGTCGTGGACGTGCAGGACGTTTCCGCACGCAAAGACGCCGGGGATGCTCGTCTCGAGAGACTCGTCGACGACTGGCCCGCGCGTGACGCCGGAGAGCTCGACCCCGGCGGCTCGGGAGAGCTCGTTCTCGGGGAGAAGCCCCACCGACAACAGGAGCGTGTCGCAGGGATAGGTGACCTCCGTGCCGGGGACGGGCGTCCCTCGACCGTCGACCTGGGAGAGCGTGACCGCCTCGACGCGCCTCTTGCCCTCGATGCGCGTGACAGTGTGGCTGAGCAGCAGCGGGATGCCGAAGTCATCGAGGCACTGCACGATGTTGCGCTTGAGGCCGCCGGAGTAGGGCATGAGCTCGGCGACGCAGGCGACGTGGGCTCCCTCGAGCGTCATGCGCCGCGCCATGATGAGCCCGATGTCGCCGGAACCGAGGATGACGACCTCTCGGCCGGGCATGAGCCCCTCGATGTTCACCAGGCGTTGCGCGGTGCCGGCGGTATAGACGCCTGCCGGGCGGAAGCCGGGGACGGCGAGCGCACCGGCCGGGCGCTCGCGGCAGCCCATGGCGAGCACGACGGCGCCAGCCGAGAAGCGCTCCATGCCCCGCTCCCCGGAGACACAGGTAACGACTCGCTCCGCCGACACGTTCACGACCATGGCGCCGAGCTTGAACTCGACCCCGGCCTGGCGTGCGACCTCCTCGTAGCGGGCGGCGTACTCGGGACCGGTGAGCTCCTCCTTGAAGGTGATGAGGCCGAAGCCGTTGTGGATGCACTGGTTGAGGATGCCACCGAGTTCGGCGTCCCGCTCTATGACGAGGACGCGCCCGGCACCGTGCGCGCGGGCCGCAGCTGCCGCCGAGAGACCCGCGGGCCCCCCGCCGATGACCACGACGTCGTAGACGGAGCTCATTGCCCCTCACCCCCTCTTGCTGGCCTGGTATGCCCGACGACGATCTCTGAGCCGGGTCCCATCTTCGTCACGTCTGCCATAGCGAGCCCGGCGAGTTCGCGCTCGAGGATCTCCATGACCTTCGGTGTGCAGAATGACGCCTGGCAACGGCCCATGCCCGCCTCGGTCCTGCGCTTAACGGCGTCCAGGCTGCGTGCCCCCAGGGGCGCGCGGACGGCGTCGACGATCTGACCCTCGGTGACGTGCCGGCAGCGGCAGACGATGCGGCCATAGTCGGGTCTCTTCCGGATGAGCTCAGCCCATTCGTCGAGGCTCATGTGCTCGACGTCGGGAATGCTCTTCCGGCTCCCCTGCCAATAGGGCTTCTTCGCCGGGTGAACGAGGAGCGAGGCGACGATGTCGGCGACAGTCTTTCCTATGGCGGGGGCAGCGCTCAGGCCCGGGGACTCGATCGCGGCGCAG
>CAZEHG010000042.1:0-12919 GCA_964512475.1 uncultured Atopobium sp. | reverse complement strand
AAACCTTCGACATGGTTAGACCTCCTCGGGGGCGCGGCGCACAGCTGCGCCCGCAATTCACAAAGCCGTATGAATATATCACAGGCCACAGGGCCTGCAAGCGAGAAACACAGGTAGATTGTGCGGTTTTTGTCACGGCTTGGAGCAGGAGTCGTGGGTGGTGCGTTTTGGCGTGTCACTCGAAAGGCGATTGTAGCGCGGCCGTGGGCGCTTGCGGCGTTTCTCCATAAAGAAGCGCGGGGCGCGCGGCGGGGCGCTAACGCAGCAGCACCGCCGCGACGGCGCCGGCGCGGCAGGCGACACGGGCACCCTCGTCGGTAACGACGTTGGAGACGCCGAGATCGCCCAAGAGCGCCATCGGCTTGTCCACGAGCGGCCAGCGCATGCCTGACTCGTCGATGCGCGTGCCGGCCGCCACAGCGACGGCGCTGAAGGTGCGCCCGACGGCGCCTTCGCCGAGCTCCCAGCACGCCTGCCCCTCGGGGCGGAGGACACGCAGCTCAAAGGAGTCCTCCACCATGCGCGCGCTCGCGGCGGGCGCGGAGGAGAGGAGCCCCACGACGGCGAGGAAGTGGTCCGGGCGGCCGCCGGCGGCGCAGGTCAGGGTGAGTGCGAGCGGCCGGCCTCGCCGCGCCGCCTCGTGAGCGGCGCAGTCGAGGCCCAAGGCGAGGTCGGTCGCGTACTTCTCGGCCGGGAAGCGGATGTCGGTGCGCGCGTGGGCGCGGGCCCAGGCGGCGGCATCGGCGCTCACCGAGTCCGAGTCGCCCACGAAGGCGTCGGGCACCGCCTCGGCGCGAAGAAGCGCCTCGGCCCCGCGGTCGACGGCCACGACGTAGTCGGCATCACGCGCAAGGGCAGCGACGAGCTCAGGCGAGCTCGCGTCGGGCGAGCCGTCGACGACGAGGACCTCGAGCGGGCGCGCGGCGCGCACGTCGGCGCCCCTCTCCCCAACCCCCGGGCGCTCGTAGTCCGAGAGCAGCGCGAGCGAGAGCTCGGCGAAGCCGTGCGCGTAAATGTCACAGAAGGGGCGCACGTCCTCCTCGCGCCGTCCGTCGTGGTCGTTCATGAGGCCGACGACCCGGAAGCCCGCCTCGCGCGCCGTCCGCACGCCGAAGGGGGCGTCCTCGAAGACCCACACGGACGCGCGCGCGTCGGCGTCGGCCGCGTCGAGGCCCAGGCGGCGCATCGCCTCCAGATAGACGTCGGGGAACTCCTTATCGCGCCCGCCCACGTCCTCGGTGCTCACGAGGTCCCTGAAGTAGCCGCGCATGCCGTGGGCGTCCAGGGCGCAATCGAGCTCGCGGACAGGCGTGGAGCTCGCGACGACCATGGGTATGCCCGCCGCCGCGAGCTCGTCGAGAAACTCACGGGCGCCCGAGAACGCCTCCACCTCGTTTTCATAGCAGTCGCGCACGTAGGCGCAGACCGCCTCGTAGACCTCGTCGGCCGAGGCCCCGAGCCCAAGCTCATCATGGGCGATGCGGCACATCTCGGCCAGGGCGAGCGACTCCACGCGTCCGAAGAAGCCCTCGGGCGCCTCGGCACCGTAGTGATCGAAGAGCCAAGAGGTCGCCCGTGTCCACATGCCCATCGAGTCCACGAGCGTGCCGTCGCAGTCGAAGATCGCGGCCTTTATCTCCATGGTTTCGCCTCCCGCCGCGGGGACCGGCCCCGCCCCGTATGTCGTGTATGCGTCATATTATGACGGCCTCAAGGCGATGGCGCCGAATTCGGGTACAGTAACCCATGCTAAAAATCGCGTGAGCACGGAGGAACGAAGCACATGGCACGTTACGACTACAAATGCACGAACTGCGAGACCGTTTTTGAGGTCGAGCACCCCATGAGCGATCACCCCGAGGTCAAGTGCCCCGAGTGCGGCGCCGAGGCGGAGCGCGTCTTCGGCACGAACGGCATCGTCTTCAAGGGGTCGGGCTTCTACAACACCGACCAGCGCGGAGGGAGCAGCTGCACCGAGGCCACGAGCGGCGGTTGCGAGGGCTGCCCGAACGCTTAGGCGAGAGCCGGGCGGGCAAACGGGGCGAACCGGGGACGGGCGCTTTTCCCGCTGGGGAGAAGCGCCCGTCCCCTTCCTTTGCGGAAGAGCACCCCCGTCCGCGCCCCTTATGCGAACTGGGAGCGGTAGAGCTCGGCGTACGCGCCGCCGGCGGCGAGGAGCTCGGCATGGGTGCCCTGCTCGATGATGTCGCCGTGGTCCATGACGAGGATGAGGTCGGCGTCCACGACCGTGGAGAGCCTGTGCGCGATCACGAAGCTCGTGCGGTTCTCCATGATTGCCTCCATCGCGCGAACGATGGCCTGCTCAGTACGGGTATCGACACTCGACGTCGCCTCGTCGAGGATGAGGATGGCGGGGTCGCAGAGCATGGCTCGCGCGATGGTGAGGAGCTGCCGCTGCCCCTGGCTCACGTTCTCCGCGTCGTTGCCGAGCACGGTGTCGTAGCCCTGCGGCAGCGTGCGCACGAAGAAGTCCACGTGCGCCGCGCGCGCCGCCGCCTCGATCTCCTCGCGGGTCGCGCCGGGCTTGCCGTAGGCGATGTTCTCGGCGATGGTGCCCTCGAAGAGCCACGCGTCCTGCAGGACCATGCCGAACTGCCGGCGCAGGTCGGCGCGGGTGAGGTCGCGCGTGTCCACTCCGTCGAGCGTGATCCGCCCGCCGTCAACCTCATAGAAGCGCATGAGCAGGTTGATCAAGGTCGTCTTGCCGGCGCCGGTCGCGCCCACGACGGCGACCTTCTGGCCCGGCTCCGCCACGAGGTTCACGTCGCTCATGAGCCGCTTGCCGGGCGCGTAGCCGAAGGCGACGTGCTCAAAGGCGACGCGGCCGCGGGCCGGGTCGGGCAGTGCGGCGGGCTCCTCGGGGTCGGGCACGACCTCCTCGGCGTCGAGAAGGGCATAGACCCGCTCGGCCGCTGCCAGCGCGCCCTGGAGCATGTTCACCGTCATCGAGAGCTGGGTCAAAGGCTCGGTCGCGGTGGTCACGAACTGGAAGAACGACTGGAAGACGCCCACCGTGAGCTGGCCCGCGATGAGCATCGCGCCGGCGATGAGACCGCAGGAGACCTGCGCCAGGCGCACGAGCAGACGGATGGCGGGCGAGATCGCGTTCGTGATGAAGTCGGCGTCGGCCGAGGTCCGCGCGAGCTCGTCGGCGGCGGCGCGCACGTCGGCGACGCTCGCCTCGTCGCGGCCGAACGCCTTGATCACGGTGCGGCCGGAATACGCCTCCTCGACCTTGCCGGTGACGACGCCGAGAGCCTCTTGCCGCCTCGCCGCCACGCGGATGGTCTTGCCGGCCACGAACTTGGTGAGGGCGAGCGACGCCGCGGCGAAGACGAGGAATACCCCGCCGAGCACAGGGCTGTACGAGAGCATGACGCCGACCGCGCCCACGAACATGAGGGCGCTGATGATGATCTGCAGCAGGCCGCGCTGCAGCACCTCGGAGACCTTGTCCAGGTCGTTCGTGGCGCGGCTGATGGTGTCGCCGGGCTGATGGGCGTCGTAGTAGGAGAGCGGCAGGCGGCCGACCTTCTCGGCGATGCGGGCGCGCAGGCCGAGGTTCAGGCGCTCGGCGAAGCTCGCCATGACGAGGGACTGGATCGCGTAGAAGGCCCAGGCCAGCGTCCAGATGCCGAGGAACGTAAGAATCTGCAAGCCGCCGTTGCCGAGGGTGACCACATAGGTCTCCCCCGCCGCCTCCGCGGCCTGGATGTTGCTCCAGAGCAGGTCGACGAGGCCGGCGCTGTAGGCCGGGGCGGCCAAGCTCGCCGCGACGTAGAACACGGCGGAGACGGCGGCGACCACGAGGCGCCAGCGCTCGCGGCCGGCGGAGTCCCACAGGCGCCGGGCCGTGGCGAGGCCGTCGGTGGGGACGTCATCCTCCCCGCCGAGAAGAGCGTCGGCCTTCTTCTCTTCGGTTGCGGCCATGTTAGTTGCCTCCCTTCGTCTGGGATTCGTAGATGTCCCGGTACGTCGAGCAAACGCGCAGCAGCTCGTCATGGGTGCCGAGGCCGGCGACGCGCCCCTCGTCCAGAACGAGGATCTGGCCTGCGTCGCGGATGGTGCTCACGCGTTGGGCGATGATGAGCACCGCGGCGTCTGCGAGCTCGTCTGCGAGCGCATGGCGCAGCGCGGCGTCGGTCTTGTAGTCGAGCGCGGAGAACGAGTCGTCGAAGACGTAGAGGTCCGCGCGGCGCACGAGGGCGCGCGCGATGGAGAGGCGCTGGCGCTGGCCGCCCGAGAAGTTCGTTCCGCCCTGGGACACGCGCGCCTCCAGGCCGCCCTCGAGCTCGTGGACGAAGGCACCCTGGGCCGCGTCGACGGCGTGCCAGAGGCGCTCGTCGTCGGCATCCGGGTCGGCGTCGCGCAGGTTGCCCGCGACGGTGCCCGAGAAGAGCCAGGCCTTCTGTGGCACGTAGGCGATGCGCGAGCGCAGCTCGGCTTGGGCGAGGCCGCGGACGTCCTCCCCGCCGAACTCGAGCGAGCCCGCCGTCACATCGAGGAAGCGCAGCAGGAGCTTCGCGATGGTCGACTTGCCCGAGCCGGTGGAGCCGATGACGGCCGTCGTCTGGCCGCGGCGAAGAACGAAGTCCAGGTCATGAAGGGTGTCCTCGTCCGCATCGTCGAAGCGGAAGCTCACGTGGTCAAAGCGCGCGACCACCTCGGCGCCAGCATCGGCGCCGTCGGGATTCGCGCCAGGTGCGCCCTTCTCGCCGCCGAAGCCCCCGGTGACGGCCCCCGCCGCCGGGTCCGCGATGGACGGCTCCGTCGAGAGCACCTCGGAAGCGCGCGAGAGGCACGCCAGCGCGCGCGGGATCTGGAGCAGCGCGAACTGGGCCATCATCATGAAGAACATGATGAGCATGGCGAACTCGATCACGGCCGTGATGGAGCCGATCTGCATCGCGTGGGCGCCCACGCGGTCCATGCCGACCCAGAAGATGAGCGACTCGACCGCGTTCATGAGAAAGAACGTCATGGAGTCCGTCACGGCGAAGAGGAGATTGACGCGGATGGCACGCGCGGCGTAGTCCTCGAAGGTCTCCTCCATGCGCCGCCGCTCATAGCCCTCCTTGCCGAACGCGCGGATCACGCGCACGCCGGTGATGGACTCGCGCAGGCGCACGTTCATGCGGTCGATGAAGCCCTGCATGACGAGGAAGATGGGCGCGGACTTCTTGACGGAGAGCGCGCTGATGAGAAGCACGACGAGGGTGACGCAAAGAAGCACCCAGCCCATCACCGGGTCGATGCCGAAGGCGATGACGACGGCGACGACGCAGGTCACGGGCGCGGGGCCCATCATGGTGAAGCACATGAGCAGGGTCTGCTGCACGACGTTCGCGTCCGAGAGCGTGCGCGTGATCATCGAGCCCGCCCCGAAGCGGTTGAAGTCGGCGGTCGAGAGCGCGAGCGAGTGCTCGTAGACGCTCGTCCGCAGGTCGCGGCCCACCTTGGCCGCGAGGTTCGCCGCGCACCGATAGCTCACGATGCAGCCGACCGACCCCAGGAGCGACGCGGCGAGCATCGTGGCCCCGTGCCGCCAGACGGCGCCCATGCCTGCCCCCGACGTCACCGAGTTGAGGAGCGCCGAGAGCTCGGTCGGCACGAGCAGCATGCCCACGATGTCGCAGCACAGCAAAAGCAGCGTCGCCGCGGCGAGCCCCTTGTACGGGGCGATCAGGCGCGCCAGCAGCCCGAACGCCGTGCGACGGGAATAATCCCGCTCCCAGGTCTCGTTACTCACCGTCGTCCTCCTTCCCTATGCGGTCGAGCTCGGATTCGACCGCGCCCACGTATTTGTCGACAAGGCGCAGCATCTCCGCCTGCTCCGCGGCGCCGAGCGCGCCGAAGGCGCGGCGCTCGGCCTGGCACGCCGGCTCTATGCGCTCCTTGACAAAGACGCGGCCGGCTTCCGTCAAACGAACAAGCTTCGCCTTGCGGCTCCCCTCGCAGAACTCCGTCCGAACAAGACCTTTGCCCTCCAAGTGCCTAATCGCGGAGTTGATCGTCTGCTTCGAGGCACAGCAGGTCGCGACGATGTCGCGCACCGGCACCGAGCCGCCCGCGATATAGATGTCGTACATAGTCCAGTACGCCGATTCGGGCAGCCCGCACTCGCGGGAGATCTCGTAATACAGGCGGTCCGTCTTGCGGTAGAGGCGGTCGAACGAGTCGACCCATGCCTTCATGCCGATCAGGCCGTCGGCGCCGACCGGAACCTGTTCCAGCTCTTCCATACGATCCATTTCGTCCGATTTCAGACCAACGGTGTGTAATATTAGTCCGAGCTCGTACGAAATGCAACGCGTTTCGAGGCTATGCGCGCAGACCAGGAAACAAAATCGCGAACTTTTGTGTTTTGTGCCAGCTCAGCGAGTATAACGAGGTCAGCAGGGTCGATTTACCTGCGGTTTTTTCAACGTTGAAGGCCTGTATACCGGACGATTTTGAGCAAAACACAAAAGTTTGCGATTTTCGTTTACGAGCATCCGAACGAGGCGCGGATAAGCCGAAATAGGAATGGAGCTCAAGTGGTCGACGAGGAATTCGCTTGGCGGCTGGCGGCCGAGCTCGTGCGCATAGAGAGCACGGACCCCGGTTGCTACGAGGGAAACATCGAGAGGCATCTCAAATCACTCGTGGAAGCCAAGCTGGGCGAGCTCCCCTCTTGGCTCGCCGATGCCGTCGAGATCCGCGAGCTCGAGGTCCTGCCCGGACGCCGCGACCTCATGGTGCGCGTGCCGGGAGCCGGCCCCGAACCCGCCCTCGTATACAGCTGCCACATGGACACCGTGACCATCGGCGACGGCTGGGGCCCCGAGACGCCACCCCTGGCCGGCCGCATCGTCGGCGACAGGCTCTACGGCCGCGGCGCCTGCGACATGAAGAGCGGCCTCGCCTGCGCCGTGACGGCGCTCTTCGCGCTGCTGGACCGCGCGGCCGCCGCCGGCGCGCTCCCCCGCCGCGCCTTCGCGCTGCTACTCTCCGTGGACGAGGAGGACTTCATGCGCGGCATCGAGGCCGCCATCGCCGCCGGCTGGGTCGGCACGGATGAGTGGGTCGTGGACACCGAGCCCACCGACGGCCAAGTCCAGGTCGCGCACAAGGGCCGTACCTGGTTCGAGATCACGATGCGGGGCGAGACCGCCCACGCGAGCCAGCCGTGGAAAGGCGCCGACGCCGTCGCGGCGATGGCCGAGGTGGTCTGCGGGCTGCGCCGATGGTGCGAGGCGCTGCGCGCGCTTAACGAGCTCGGCCGCTCGACCATAACCTTCGGACAGATCGAGGGCGGCTACCGTCCCTACGTCGTGCCCGACGCCTGCAAGCTCTGGGTGGACATGCGCCTCGTGCCGCCCTCTTCCACGGCCGACGCGCGCGCCGCCGTCGAGGCGGCCGTCCGCGCTGCGGAGGAGCATGTGCCCGGAACCCACGGCAGCTACGTGGTCACGGGCGACCGCCCGCCCATCGAACGCGACCCCGCCTCCCCCGCGCTCGCGGCGCTTCTCGCCGCCGCGGCTGCCGAGGGGCACCCCGCCGAGGTCGGCCCCTTCACCGGCTACACCGACACCGCCGTCATAGCCGGTACCTGCGCAAACCGGAACTGCATGAGCTACGGCCCCGGCTCGCTCGCCCTCGCCCACAAGCCGAACGAGTACGTTCCGCGCGCCGACGTTTTGCGCGCGCAGCGGGTCCTCGCGCGCCTCGCGGCCGACATTTGTCTCTAGGAGCGCGTCGGCCCAACCCTTACCGGCGGCAAAAAGGAGAAGGGCTTGTGCCAACCCTTGGTACAAGCCCTTCTCTCATCGAAAGCTTTAAAAGATAGACCCTAGAGGCGCTCGGCGATGTCGTGGATCATGCGCACGGTCTTCTCCCAGCCGAGGCACGCGTCGGTGATCGACTTCCCGTAGACGCCGCCGTCCACCGGCTGGTTTCCGTCCTCGATATAGCTCTCGACCATGAAGCCCTTGACCATGCGGCGCACCAGGTCGTTGCGTGAGCAGCTCTCGAGCACCTCTCGGCAGATGCGCGGCTGCTCAAGCGGGCGCTTGCCGGAGTTGTCGTGGTTGCAATCGACGACCACGGAGGGATTGGAGAAGTCCGCGTCCAGGTAGCGGCTGGCAAGGCGCTCCAGGTGCTCGTAGTGGTAGTTCGGGTAGTTGCGGCCGTCAAGGCCGATGTAGCCGCGCAGGACGGCGTGCGCGAGCGGGTTGCCGTCGCACTCGACCTCCCAACCGCGGTAGATGAAGCTCTGGCGCGCCTGGGCAGCATAGATGGAGTTGAGCATGATGGTGGTGGAGCCTGCGGTCGGGTTCTTCATGCCCACCGGAACGCTGATGCCGGCCGAGACCAGGCGGTGCTCCTGGTTCTCGACAGAGCGCGCGCCCACCGCCACGTAGGAAAGAAGGTCGACGAGGTACTGGTAGTTCGTGGGATAGAGCATCTCATCGGCAGTGAAGAAGCCCGTCTCCTCGATCACGCGCAGGTGCATGCGGCGCACGGCCTTGACACCCTCGAGCAGGTCGGCGGGAGCCTCGGGGTCCGGATTGTGGAGAAGGCCCTTGTAGCCGGTGCCCTTGGTGCGCGGCTTGTTCGTGTACACGCGCGGGATGACGATAAGCTTGTCCTTGACCTCGTCGGCCGCGCCGGCGAGACGGTGCATGTAGTCGAGCACCGAGTCCTCGCGGTCGGCCGAGCAGGGGCCGATGATCAGCAGGCGGCGAGGGTCCTCCCCGCGCATGACGGCCGCGACCTCGGCGTCGAAGGCGGCTTTCTTCGCGGTGAGCTCCGCCGAGAGGGGCATCTCGTCGCGGACCTCCTTGGCCATGGGCAGGTGGCGCTTAAAATTCATTGGCATATGAGCAGCTCCTATGGTTCTCCGAGTCAAAAGCACAGGGTCCTTATTATCGGGAGCAACGAGCGCAGAAGCAACGCAGAAGGCTAACATTGGTCCGGTATGTAACAAACGACGATTGGAGCCCTGATGTCCTGCACCACCATCCTCGTGGGCAAGAAGGCGAGCTACGACGGCTCGACCATCATCGCGCGCAACGAGGACTGCCCGTCCGGAGAGTTCTGCGAGAAGCGTTTCTCGGTGAGCGACCCCGCCGGCAAGAAGACCTATAAGAGCGTGATCGGCCACCTGGAGATCGCGCTGCCCGAGGGCGGGGCCCGCTACACCTGCATGCCCAACGCCGACCTCAAGGAAGGCCTCTGGGAGGCCGCCGGCGTGAACGCCCGCAACGTGGCCATGACGGCGACCGAGACCCTGACCACCAACGAGCGCGTGCTCGCGGCCGACCCGCTGGTCCCCTACACGCCCGCCGTCGGCACGCCCGGGGAGCCCGGCTACGAGCCCGAGGTCGCGGGCGGCATCGGCGAGGAGGACATGGTCACCCTCGTGCTCCCCTACGCCACGAGCGCCCGAGACGGCGTCCTTCGCCTGGGCGCCCTTCTCGAGCGCTACGGCACCTACGAGATGAACGGCATCGCGTTCTCCGACGTCGACGAGATCTGGTGGCTCGAGACCGTGGGCGGCCACCACTGGATCGCCCGCCGCGTACCCGACGACTGCTACGTGACCATGCCGAATCAGCTCGGCCTCGACTCCTTCGACCTCGACGATGCTCTCGGCGAGGGCACGGAGCACCTGTGCTCCGCCGACCTGCGCGAGTTCATCGAGAAGAACCACCTCGACCTTTCCCTCGACGGGCACCTGAACCCGCGCGACGCCTTCGGCAGCCGCTCGGACGTCGACCATGTGTACAACACCCCGCGCGCCTGGGACATGCAGCGCCATCTCAACCCCAGTGCCGGCCCCTGGGAGACGGCCGCCGCGCACGAGGAGTTCGGCCCCGAGTCCGACCGCCTGCCGTGGGCGCGCGTGCCGGAGCACAAGATCACGGTCGAGGACGTCAAGTACGTGCTGTCCCTCCACTACCAGGGCACGGTTTACGATCCCTACGGCCACATCGGCACGCCGGCCACCCGCAGCCTCTACCGCCCCATCGGCATCAACCGCAACTGCCAGCTCGCCGTCCTGCAGATCCGCCCCTATGTGGACGACGCTCACCGCGCCTTGCAGTGGATCGCGCTCGGCAGCAACGCGTTCAACGCCCTCGTGCCCTTCTACGCACAGGTGGACGACGTGCCCGAGTACGTGAAGAGAACGCCCGATACGCCCACGACCGACAGCTTCTACTGGGCGAACCGCCTCATCGGCGCCATGGCGGACGCCAGCTACGGCGCCTGCCTGCCGCACGTCGAGCGCTACCAGGAAAAGCTCCAGTCAGAGACCGCGCGGGTCGTGCTGCTGGCCGACGAGAAGGGCACCGACTGCGCCGAGGCGAACCAGGAGATCGCCGACCTCGCCCGTAAGCGCACCGACCGTCTGCTCTCCAACGTGCTCTTCGAGCGCAGCCGCGAGATGAGGAACGGCTTCTCCCGCTCCGACAACTAGCGGCGGGGTGCCAAAACGCGGCGAACTCCCGAGAATGTACGATTGACCGGCCGCAGGCCGAGTAGCCGCGCCTTTATGGCAAGTGCCCAACTGGGCAAACGCGGCCAAATAGAAGTCGGCTACTCGCCCGCCTAGATTTCAATCGCGCATTCTCGGAAGTTTGGGCCGCGAGCCAACGAAAACGCCCGCCCCCAGGCGCCACGTTGCGAGGCGCCTGGGGGGCGGGCGTTGCGATAATCGGCCAAACGGCAGGAGAACGGGCTCCCGCGGCGCCCGGGCGAAGGCCCCGCTACACGCGGTCGGGGCGCACATCGGCGCGGTCGTCGACCTTCGGCTTCTCGCCGCACAGCGAGACGCCGTAGAGAGCGCCGAACGCGAAGAAGACCACCGGGACGTAAACCGCCACAAGGAGCATCGCAGCGAAGACGACACCGACGCCGCCGTGCAGCAGCGGGATGACCACGGGCGAGAGCGCGAAGAGGACCGCCGGCGCGACCCCGACGACGCGCCAGAAAATGCGCGCTGCGCGGGAGAGCTTGAGCTGTATCTTCCACACGACGACGGTCGAAATCAGCGCCCCGGCCGAGAACGCCCCGAGCGGCCGTGAATACAGGCTGGCGGCGAGAAGCGCCGTGTCCTCACCGAAGTCGAAGCCGACCGAGTTGCCCCAGACCAGAAAACCGATGCAGAGAACGGCGAGCGCGCCCCAGACGATGACGTTCGCGAGGAATGTGGACTTCTTCATGACATATCTCCTCGATACCAATCGGGTATGCTTGGAACGATAACCCAGTATAGACGAGGGCCCCGCCCAGAAGCGGGGCCCGAGCTCCAGGAGGTGTTTATCTCATGAACAACACCCAGGTCAACGACATCGCAGCCAATAAACCCACACGTCGATACACGGTCGGCGAGGAAGTTGCGAACTCGGTCTCGCACGGCGTCGGGGCCCTCCTGTCCATCGCCGCGCTCGTCCTGCTCATCGTGCGGGCGGTCGGCCACGGCGGGGGCGTGCGGCTGGCAGCGGCCCTTTTAATGGGCATCGGGCTCATCGTCGAGTACCTCTTCTCGACGCTCTACCACGCCATCGCCCCCGAAGGCGCGAAGAAGGTCTTACGCGTCCTCGACCACTGCGGCATCTACCTGCTCATCGCAGGGAGCTACGCCCCCTTCGCGCTCGTCGCGCTCGGCGAACACGACGGCCTTCGGCTCGGCATCGTGGTCTGGGCCATCGCCTTCGTGGGCATCGTCCTCGAGTGTTTCATGCAGGAGCGCCAACCCAAGTGGCTCACCGCGCTCATCTACGTGATTCTCGGCTGGCTCGTCATCTTCCGCGTCGGCACGCTTTATGAGGTGCTCCCCGCGGCCGCGTTCTGGCTTCTGGTGGCGGGCGGTATCAGCTACACGGTGGGAGCCCTCTTCTATATCCCGAAGAAGGTCCCCTATCTGCACTTCGTTTTCCATCTCTTCACTCTTGCCGGCAGTATCTGCATCACCCTCAGCGCCCTGATCTTCGTCATTTAGCAACGAGAGGCGCGAAATCCCCTCCCGCCTTTGCCTCGTCCTCAAACAGTCCTGTTCGCACGGAGGCCACATTAAGTGGCCTCCGGCTCATGCGGAACTGCGGGCGAGACAAAGGCGGGAGGGGATTTCGCGTCGCGATTGCGGCTAACCTACGACTTGACCTCGAACTTCTCGCGGCACTTCGGGCAGGTCACGCGGAGCTTACCCTTGCCGCGCGGGATACGGACCTTCTGGCCGCAGTGCGAGCACTTAACGTGCTTGAACTGCTTGGCCTCGGCAGCGGCAGCCTTCGGATTCTGGAGCCACGGCCGCGCCGGCCCGATGGCCTTGAGGAACGCGGCGTTCTCCTTGGAACGCGCCCCGAGGTTCTTCGACTGGATACGGAAGCCGGCGTAGACGATAAGCGCCAAAGCGAGCCACCCGAGCCATGCCGCATGCGCGAAAATGTTAATGATGACGAAAATAAACGCCAGGTAGATGCAGGCGTAGACGATGTCGTCGGGGCCGCGGCGCCCGCGCATCCACTCAGCCGCCTTGCGCTGCGCCTCTTCGCTCTTCTTGTTCCAGTCCTTGCCTGCCATGGGAACGGTTCCTTTCGATGCGTCCAAACAAAGGCGCGGCCGTCATGCGGCCGCGCCAGCGAGTCACAACCACTAAAGTACCCAACGCGCCGGAGGTTTACACCGGGTGTCCCCGATGATCTGCACCGAATGATGCTCGCAGATGAACTGCCCCGCGACGCGGCGTCTTTGCCAAGAAGAGACCCGCAAGAAGAAAGGCCGCCCGACAAAGCGGACGGCCCTTCTTTCTAGCTTAGGGATGCGAGGGATTTACTCCTCGGCGGTCTCCTCGGCGGGAGCGGCCTCCTCAGCCGGCTTCTCGGACTCGGGGAGAGGCTTGACCTCAACCTCG
>CAZEHG010000041.1:0-13105 GCA_964512475.1 uncultured Atopobium sp. | reverse complement strand
TGGAGAACTCGAACTCGTTCTCGTGGAAGACGTCGCCGTAGGTCATGGGCGTGCCGTCGGGCAGATAGCTCCACACAAGGTCGTAGACGGAGTCGACGCCCTGAGCGTACATGGCGATGCGCTCAAGGCCGTAGGTGATCTCGACCGGGACAGGGTCGACCTCGATGCCGCCGACCTGCTGGAAGTAGGTGTACTGGGTGACCTCCATGCCGTCCATCCACACCTCCCAGCCGAGGCCCCAGGCGCCGAGCGTCGGGCTCTCCCAGTCGTCCTCGACGAAGCGCACGTCGTGCTCGTCGGGATCGAGGCCGATGGCCTTGAGCGAGCCCAGGTAGAGGTCCTGTGAGTCGACCGGGCACGGCTTCAGGATGACCTGGAACTGGTAATAGTGCTGCATACGGTTGGGGTTCTCTCCGTAGCGGCCGTCGGCCGGGCGGCGGCACGGCTGCGGGTAGCAGGTACGCCAGGCGTTGGGGCCGAGGCTGCGCAGGGTGGTGGCGGTGTGGAAGGTGCCGGCACCGACCTCGGAGTCGTAGGGCTGCATGACGGTGCAGCCCTTCTCGGCCCAGTACCGCTCGAGCTCGAGGATCATGTCCTGGAACGTAAGCGCGGATTCGTTCATATCGTCGCTTCCTTCTGTTGTGCCGGGCCCGCAGGCGCCTAGAGGAGCTTGGCGTCGGTGAGCGGCCAGTAGATGAACAGGCCCTTAGATGATACGGCATCGACGGATACCGGGCCGAAATATCGGGAATCCAGGGAATTGGTGCGGTTGTCCCCCATGCAGAAGATGGTCCTTTCGGGAACGGTGTAGGGATACTCGATGCCTGCCGAGCCCGACAGCCCCGAGAGCGAATCGGTCGGCTTGCCCTCGGTGTAGGGCTCGTCCTGGACGACGCCGTCAACGACGAGCTTGCCGTCCTGGAGGTCGACGGTCTGCCCGGCGACGGCGACCACGCGCTTGATGAGCACGGTGCCCTCGTTCAAAGGATCGTCGAAGGTGACGACGTCGCCCACCTGGGGCGCCGACCAGTGGAGCGAGACCTTCTCACCGACGAGCATGTCTCCCTCCTGGATCGTGTCGAGCATCGACCCGGTGGGAACGATGTAGACGCCGATGACGAAGGCGCGAAGCAGGAAGGCGGCGAGGACCGCCACGAGCACCGTGAGGACGATGTCGAGGACGGAGCGCAGGATGCCGGGGCGCTCTTCGCTCATAGCGAGCCACTTCCTTCCATGGAGAGGAGCCCGTCGGCGAAGGCGCGCTCCTCGTCGGTGAGGTCGGCGGATTCGAGGAGGTCGGGGCGCCACTCGACGGTCCGCGCGATGGCGTTGCGGCGCCGCCAGGCATCGACCTTGGCGTGGTCCCCGGAAAGAAGCACCTCGGGAACGTCCATGCCACGAAAGGACGCGGGCCTGGTGTACTGCGCGTACTCGAGCAGTCCCGAGGGCGAGAAGGACTCGTCGACCGCGCTCATGGAGTCGCCCAGGGCGCCCGGCAGGAGGCGCACGACCGAGTCGATGACGACCAGGGCCGCGAGCTCGCCGCCTGTGAGCACGTAGTCGCCGAGCGAGAAGACGTCGTCGGCGAGGCTGTAGCAACGCTCGTCCATGCCCTCGTAGCGACCGCAGACGAAGACGAGTCGCTCCTCATGGGCGAGCCTCTCGGCGCAGCGCTGCGTATAGGGTTCCCCGACCGGAGAGAAGAAGACGACGCGCGCCTTCTCGGGGCGCGCCGCGACGACCTCGTCCAGGGCCTCGAAGATGGGCGCCGGCTTCATGAGCATGCCCTGGCCTCCGCCGAAGGGGGCGTCGTCGACGGTGCGGTGCCGGTCGTGGGTCCAGTCGCGCAGGTCGTGGTGCGAGAAGCTCGCGATGCCCGCCTTCTGGGCGCGCCCCATGATCGAGGAGCCGAGATACGCGTCGAAGACCCCGGGGAAGACCGAGACGGTCTCGAAAACCATGCTCATAGCCCCTCCGAGGAATAAAACCCGGTCGCGCGCACGGCAATGGGGCCATAGTCGGGGACATCGGACACGACCTGGTCGATGACGGGGAGAAGCACCTCTCCCCCACCTTCGAGGGCAACGACCCAGACGTCGTTGGCGGGACCGGTCATGACCTCGTCGACGCGCCCCCTCAGGCCGACCTTCTCGTCGACGACCTCGCGCCCGACCAGGCGGACGCCGTCGTGAAGGTCGAACCCCTCGGGAAGCTCGGCCTCCCTTACCAGGAGATAGCGCCCGCAGAGTTTCTTCGCGGCGTCAATGCCGTCGATCCCAGACAGCGAGACGAGCGCACCCTCGCGGCCGTCCGTCTCGCAGGACTCGACCACGTGCCTCCGCTCGCCCTTGAGCGGGGGCGGCACGACGCAGACCTCCATGCCCTCGCTCAATACGGCGGGAAGGCCGTGGACGGGAACCGTCACGACCTCCCCTCGTTTACCGTGGGACTTCTCCACACGGGCTATGCATCTATAACGCTCTCGCATGAACCTAACCTAGGACCTCAACCTCGACCTCGGTACCCACGCGCTGACCAAGGGCACGCGCGAGTGTGCGAATAGCCTTGATCGTGCGCCCTTTACGGCCGATAACACGGCCAGCGTCCTCCGCGGAGCAGGACACCTCGATGAGGGAACCGTTCTCGGAATCGGTTACGTCAAGGGAAACGGAGCCCTCGTCGTCCACAAGGCCGCACACGATGTACTCAACCAGGTCGGCGACCTTGTCAGAGGGCATCTCCTCGGAGTCCGTGCCCGAGAGCTCGACGCTTTCGGTGGTCTCCATAGGGACTACTCGGCGTCGGCGGCGGCCTCAGCGGCAGCGGCGGCCTTGGCAGCGGCCTTCTTGGAGATCTTCTTCTTGTCCTGCTTGACAGGCTCGCCCTCGCGCACGATGGCGACGAGGTGCTCGACGGCGTTGGACATCTGGGCGCCCTTGGCGATCCACTGGTCGACCTGCTCGAGGTTGATCTCGATGGTCTTCGGGTTGGTCAGCGGGTTGTAGCGGCCGACCTGCTCGATGTAGCGGCCGTCGCGGGGCATACGGCTGTCGGCGACGACGATGCGGTAGTACGGGCGCTTCTTGGCACCGTGACGGGCCAGGCGAATCTTAACTGCCAAGGTATAACTCCTCTGTTACGGGCGGCGCGCGAAGTAGATATGGTGGGCCCGCGCCGCAGGGCCACAAAACAGTTTCTAATCTTACGACAGTTGTTTCAGAGCGCAAGGTGCAGTTTTTGTGAACATCAACCTCCCGACCAGCGCGAAGTCTCCCGGTTCAGAGGTTTTTAAGTCGCCATGGGTAGGATAGCCCGGAATTGGAAATCAGCTGTCTGAAAACCCTAAGGAGGAGCCCCCATGAACGTGCTGGTTGTTGAGGACGAGAGGAACCTCGCCGATGCCATTGTGAAGATCCTGGAGGACGAGGGCTACAACGCCGAGGCCACCTACGACGGCAAGGCGGGCCTCACCTGCGCGAAGAGCGGGCTGTACGACGCCATCGTCCTCGACGTGATGCTTCCCGGCATGAGCGGCTACGACGTCGTGCACAACATGCGCCGCGAGGAGGTGTCGACGCCGGTGCTCATGCTCACCGCGAAGACCTCCATAGCCGACAAGGTCGCGGGCCTCGACGCCGGCGCTGACGACTACATGACCAAGCCCTTCGAGGCGGCCGAGCTCCTGGCGCGGCTGCGCGCCCTCACCCGCCGCCGCGGCGACGTGCTCATCGACGAGATCAAGTTCGCCGACATCGTCCTCGACCTGAACACCCATGACCTCAAATGCGGCGAGAAGTCCGTCCATCTCTCCGGCAAGGAGTTCGAGGTCATGAGCATCCTCATGGGCTCCAACTCACGCGTTGTCTCCAAGCAGGACCTCCTTACCCGCGTGTGGGGCACCGACGGCGAGGCGTCCGAGAACTCCGTCGAGGCTTACGTGAGCTTCCTGCGCAAGAAGCTCAGCCACGTCGGCTCGAAGGTCCAGGTGACGACCCTGCGCATGCTCGGCTACCGCCTCGAGGTTCTCTAGCAGATCACCCGGACAAGGGGCGGCGCGAGCCGTCCGGCCGCGGCCCGGGCATCGCCTCAGGGACTCGGGCAGTCCTGTTCGCACGGACGCGACATTAAGTCGCGTCCGGCTCATGCGGAACTCGCCCTGAGACAAAGCCCGGGCCGCGGCCGGACGGCTCGCTCCATAACGAAAGGCCGCACATGCTTGACAAGCTCAAACGGGAGTTCACGCTCATAGCGGTGGCCCTCTCGGGCGCCGTGCTTCTCATCGCCCTCGCCATGACGTTCTACTCCAACTGGTCGACTCAGACCGGCATAACGAGCTCCCTGCTCCAGCGCAGCCTCGAGAGGGGCTACGCCGAGAGCCCACAGATGGGCTCCAAGGACCGCGAGGGCACCGTCGGCGCCGACTCGATGCTCACGATCACGGTGGACGTGACGGGCGGGGGCGTGATGCTGAGCGGTTCGGACTCCCCCGTCACGGTCGATGAGGACGCGCTGGGCGCGATCATCGAGGAGGCCGTCGAGTCCAGCTCCTCCACGGGCTACGACTGGGACTATCACCTGGCCTGGGCCACCAAGCGCACGAGCTACGGCTTCAAGGTCGCCATCTGCGACACCTACTCGCGCGACAAGTTCCTCGTCAAGCAGGGCGTCTCGAGCGCGGCCATCCTCGCGGCCGCCCTGGTCGCGCTCTTCGTCATCGCCCGCGGCCTCGCCGCCTGGGCGGTCAAGCCCGTCGAGGAGGCGTGGGACGCGCAGCGGCGCTTCGTCTCCGACGCCTCCCACGAGCTCAAGACCCCGCTCGCCGTCATCCTCGCGAATGTCCAGATACTGCAGAAGTCGAGGACCCTGGGCGAGGAGGACCGGCGCTGGGTCGACCGGACCGCGGACGAGGCGGGCCACATGAAGGGCCTCGTCGAGGACCTTCTCACCCTGGCGCGTGCCGACGAGGCGAAGGCCGGTTCCGTCGGGGCTGCCGGCCCCATGGTCGACCTTAACCTCTCGGAGGTGGTCGAGGAGGCCGCGCTCGAGTTCGACGCCGTAGCGTTCGAGCGCGGGTGCGCGATAGAGTGTTCGGTCGAGCCGGGCCTCACGGTAAAGGGCGACAAGGCCCAGCTCACGCGTGTGGTCAACACGTTGCTGGACAACGCGACCAAGTACGCCCCGGCCCAAAGCGGGGTAACGGTGACGGCGCGGCGCGAGGGCAAGAAGTGCGAGATCCTCGTCAACAACGGCGGCGACCTCATCGACCCCGAGGACCTGGGGCATCTCTTCGACCGCTTCTACCGCACAGACGAGGCGCGGGAGCGCCAGGGGCGCGGGGGGTTCGGACTCGGTCTCGCCATCGCGAAGAGCATCGTCGACGCCCACGGCGGCAAGATCTGGGCCGAGAGCACGGCGGAGACCGGGACAACGTTCCATGTGACCCTATAATCGAGGCATGGATGCTCAAAGGACACGCGGCGAGAAGGGCACAGGGGTCCTCGGGGTCCCCTGGAAGGGCCCTGCCGTCGGCCTGCTCGACCTCGACGCGTTCTTCGCCTCGGTGGAGCAACTCGACCATCCCGAGTGGCGCGGCAAGCCCCTCATAGTCGGCGGTTCGTCGAAGAAGCGGGGCGTGGTCTCGACGGCCTCCTACGAGGCGCGGCGCTTCGGCGTGCACTCGGCCATGCCCGCGGCGACGGCGGAGCGCCTCTGCCCGCAGGCTATCTGGACCCAAGGACGCTACGGGCGCTACCGCGAGATGAGCGAGAAGGTCATGGCACTTCTCCTCGACGAGACCCCCTACGTCGAGCAGGTCTCGATCGACGAGGCCTTCTTCGACGTGACGCCGGGGCGCTACAGCAACGAAAGCCCCGTCGACATCTGCCGCCGCGTCCAGGCGCGCGTCGCCGACCTGGGCGTCACCTGCTCCATCGGCATCGGGACGAACAAGACCGTGGCGAAGATCGCGTCCGAGCGAGAGAAACCCCGGGGCCTCACCGCTGTGCTTCCGGGCACTGAACGGGCGTTTCTCGCCCCGCTCCCTGTCTCGGCCATGAGCGGCATCGGCTCGGCCACCCAGGCGCGTCTGCGACAGATGGGGATACGCACCTTGGGGCAGCTCTCGAGGCTCGGCCCGTCGGCAGCGGCGTCCGTGTTCGGCGTCGCCGGGCCGCGCATGGTCGAGCGGGCGGCGGGGCTCGAGCGCTCGCGGGTGGCGCGCGCCGCCGACGCCGAACAGCCGAAGAGCGTGTCGAACGAGCGCACCTTCGCCGAGGACCTCCTGGCGCGGGAGGAGATCGAAGCGGCGATCATGCACATCGCGGGCATCGTCGGCACGAGGCTCCGCAAGCACGGGCTCAAGGGGGGCGCGGTCACCCTCAAGATCAAGTACGACGCCTGTACGGGAAGAAGCGCCCAAGCGAGGCTCGACGCCCCCAGCGACCAGGAGAGTGTTTTCGGCAGGCGCGCGGTCGGCCTGCTCGGCGAGATCTGGTCCCCCGGAATGCGCGCGCGGCTGCTCGGCGTGGCGGTGTCGGGCTTTTCCAACGAGACGCCCCTGCAGCTCGGGCTCTTCGACGGCGACGACGGGCGAAGGCTGGCGGAGGATGCCGAGCTCTCGCGAGTGCGCGACGAGCTACGGGAGCGCTTCGGCGACGCGGCGGTGCGCTACGGCCGCGACCTGCGCTTCGACGGGCGCACATCCGATACGCAGCCGATGGGAAAGCAACGCTGCTGAAGCCCCGGCCGATGAGAAAAGGCGCCCCGCGAGAGCAGGCGCCTTTTTCTCATCGGTTGTGCCGGTCTATCTCGTCGAAGCTACTTCTCGAAGGGCAGGGCTCCCTCGAGGTCGAGTTGCACGCGCGGTGCGTCGCCCCAGAGCCGCTCGAGGCGGTAGAAGTCGCGCGTCTCCGGCGTGAAAACGTGGACGCAGACCGAGCCGTAGTCGACGAGCACCCACGAGAGGCTCTCGCGGCCCTCGCAGGAAATCGGGCGCAGCCCGCAGTTGGCGTTGACCTTCTCCCTGACCTCGTCGACGATGGCGTCGACCTGGCGGTTGTTCGAGCCGGAACAGATCAGGAAGTAGTCACAGACGTCGGTCGTCCCGATAAGGTTGATGAGCACGATGCCCGTGGCCTTCTTCGAGTCCGCGGCGACGGCGGCGACGTTGGCGATGTCCAGGGAGTTTACTGCCATAACGTGGTTCTCCTCAATGTAAACCCAGGGTCCTAGCGGCCGCTTCCAGTGCGCTCAGCGGCCAAAGCATTATAAATCCTTATCGTTCCCTCGTAGAGATGGCGCCCCGTCTGCAGCACATAGACGATGCCGCCAACAAAGGAATTCCAGAAGACGTCGTCCAAGGGGGCGCGCCCGACGAGCGCGCGCGTCTCCTCGATCCCCTTGCTCGCGGGGCGCAGCGGCTCGATGCCGTCGGCCACGAAGAGGACCTTGTCGAGGGGGGTCATCTCGTAGCCTCCGGTCGTATGGACGCTGACGGCGTGCCAGACCTCGTCGGGCAGCTCAGGGTAGCGCCCGGGCAGCTCGCGGGCGGCGACGCATCCGTGCAGGAGCGGACGTACATCGGCATAGTCGGCACCCTCGAAATCGAGCTCGAGGGCGCGGGCGCGCTCGATGAGCTCGCCGTCGGGCACGACCTTGTCCCAGTCGTGGAGAAGGCCCGCGACGCGCGCGAGGAAGGGGTCGACGCCGTACATGAGCGCCATCGACTCGGCGGTCGCGGCCACCGAGAGCGAATGCGCGAGGCGCTTGGGCTTGCTCGAGAGCTGAACGGCCACATCCGCCTCCACCTGCGCGATATACGCGAGCTGGGCCGGCGTGTAACAGGCGCTAGGCCGCCTCTTCCCTTCCTCGATGATCTTCTTGCCCGATCCCATGGCTTACGCGAACACATCCCCCGTCTGTCCAAAATGGCGCGCCGAGGCGCCGTAGAGCCGATGCTTGTGCAGGTACCCCGTGACCGCGTCGGGCGTGAGGTAACGCAGGCCCTGGCCGGCCGCGACGCGCTCCCTCAGTGAGGACGACGAGATGGCGAGCGCCGGGACCGAGAGATACGTGACGTCGAAGTCGATGCCCGATGCCTCGACGGCCTCTATGGCATGGTCGAGGTTGTAGCCCGGCCTCGTGGCGGCGACCAGGTGAGTGGTGCGCGCGATGGCGTCGGCGTCGTGCCAGGCGACGATCTCGGCAATGGCGTCGGCGCCGGTGATGAAGTAGAACTCCACGTTGTCGGGATAGAGCTCGCGCAGGAAGCGCAGGGTATCCGCCGTGTAGGTAACGCCCTCGCGGTCGATCTCGAGACGGGAGGCCAGGAAATGGGGGTTGTCCGCGGTCGCCAGGAGCGTCATGGCGAAGCGGTCCTCACCCGAGGTCACCTGCTTATCGAGCTTGAAGGCAGGGCGTCCCGCCGGCATGAACACGACGACGTTGAGCGAGAGATCGAAGAAGGCCTGCTCGGCGGCGACGAGGTGCCCGTTGTGGATGGGGTCGAAGGTCCCGCCCATAATACCCAGGCGATAGGTCTTCCCCTCGGTGACCCCGAGGACGGGGAGCCCGAGCTCGACGAGCCGGTCTTGCCAATCGGCTCCTGCGCTCATCGTGTCTGCCCGTCCCCGCGGATCTGGAACTTCGTCGTGGTGAGGGCGTCTGCGCCCATGGGCCCGCGCGCGTGGAGCTTCTGGGTCGAGATGCCGATCTCGCCGCCGAGGCCGAACACGCCGCCGTCGGTGAAGCGCGTGGATGCGTTGACGTAGACGCAGGAGGCGTCGACGAGCGAGAGGAACTTCTCGGAAGCCTCGTAGGAGCGCGTGACGATGGCCTCGGAGTGCCTCGTTCCGTAGCGGTTGATGTGCTCGATCGCCTCGTCGATCCCCGAGACGCACTTGACGCTCATCTCGAGCGCGAGGTACTCGCGGCCCCAGTCATCCTCGTTCGCGTCGACCACGTGCGCGAGCGCCGCCGCGCCCGCGCAAGAACGTGCGCGCTCGTCCACGTGGAGAAGCACGCCGGCATCCGCGAGCTCCTCGAGCATGGCGGGTAGGAACGCCTCGGCGATAGACTCGTCGACGAGAAGCGACTCGGCCGCGTTGCAGACGCCGACGCGCTGGGTCTTCGCGTTCATGACGATTGCGCGGGCCTTTTCAAAGTCGGCGTCCTCATGCACGTACACATGGCAGTTGCCGGTGCCCGTCTCGATGGTCGGGACCTTGGCGTTCTGGACACAGGCCTGGATGAGGCCCGCCCCGCCGCGCGGGATGAGGACGTCGACGAGCCCAGCAGCGCCCAGCAGCTCGGCGGTCTGCGTATGGCCCTCGTCGTCCTCGATATAGGCGACGGCGTCGGCGGGGAGTCCCTCCCGCACGCAGGCGTCGCGGCAGGCCGCCGCTATCGCTCGGCAACTCGCGTTGGCGGCGCTGCCCCCCTTGAGCAGGCACGCGTTTCCCGATCGCATGCACAGGGCGAACGCGTCCGCAGTCACGTTGGGCCGGGCCTCGTAGATCATGGCGACGACGCCCAGGGGCACGACGACCTTCTCGATGCGCAGGCCACCGGCGTTGGTGTGGCCTCCGACCACGCGGCCGATCGGGTCGGCCTGGGAGGCGACCTCGTCCATGGCGCGGGCGATGCCGTCGACGCGCGCCTCGTCGAGCATGAGGCGGTCGACGAGGCCGTCGGCCATACCGCGCGCCCGTGCGCGCGCGACGTCGCCCGCGTTCACCTCGACGATGGCCGCAGATCTCTCGCGCAGCAGCTCGGCAGCGCTTCGTATGGCCCTTGAGCGGGCCTCGGCGGGCGCCGACGCCAACTCCGGCACCGCGCGGCGGGCAAGACGTGCCTTATCGAGCGCTTCTCCCATGACTGACCTCCCTGGTCGTTTGCGTGGCAATGCTAGAAGACGAGGAGCTCGTCTCGGTGGACGGCGGGCACGGCCGAAGCCTCGCCCAGGAAACGGGCGATGACGTCGAGCTTGAGGCCGCGCACGCGCTGCATGTCATCCGAAGAATAGCGCACCACGCCGCGGCCGATAAGGTCGCCGTCGGGGTTCGTCACGTTGACGACCTCCCCGGAGGCGAAGTCGCCCTCCACGCGGACGACGCCCACGGGAAGGATCGAGGCGCCCTGCTCAAGGACCGCGCGCGAAGCCCCGGCATCGAGCACGAGCGTGCCTTTGGCCACCTCCGCGAGTCCGATCCAGAGCTTGCGGCCGGTCTCGTGCGCGCCCGTCGCGGGGGGCTCGAAACGCGTGCCGACCGGCTCGCCGGCGGCCACCTCCACAAGGACGCGCGGCCTTCTTCCCGCGCAGATAACGGTAGGGATGCCGGCGGCCATCATGGCGCGCGCGGCGCGGACCTTGGAGGACATGCCGCCGGTGCCGAAGGAGCTCGAGGAACCGCCCGCCATGGCGGAGACGCTGTGGTCGATCTCCCTGACCAGGGGGATAAGCTCCGCCGCGGGGTCCTCGGAGGGGTTAGCCGTGTAAAGGCCCTCGACGTCCGACAAGATCACGTAGAGGTCGGCACCGACGAGGCCCGAGACGATGGCACCGAGCATGTCGTTGTCGCCGAAGGTGAACTCGGCGACGCTCACGGTGTCGTTCTCGTTGACCACGGGGACGACGCCGAGCTCGAGCAGGCGCGCAATGGTGTTGCGCGCGTTCAGGTAGCCGTCGCGGTCGACGACGTCCCGACGGGTGAGAAGCACCTGGCCACAGACGATGCCGCGCTCGCGCAGGACCTCGGCGTAGGCCTCGGAGAGGGCGGTCTGCCCCACCGAGGCGCATGCCTGCAGCGTCGCGATGTCGCCGGGGCGCTCGGCGAACCCGAGGACGTCGCGACCGGCCGCTGAGGCGCCTGAGGAGACGACGACCACCTGGTCGCCTTCCCCTCGCAGCTCCGCCACCTGGTCGCAAAGGCTCCTGATGAAGGGGCGGTCGAGCGAGCCCTTCTCGTCGACGAGCGTGGAGGAGCCGATCTTGAAGACGATAAGCCGGCCCGGCATCTACGCCACCCCCCCGTCCTGGGACGCCCCCGCGTCAACGAGCGGCTGCTCGGCCTCGGAGAGCTCGGCGAACTCGTCCGGCCCGTCGCCCTCGTACTCGAAGGCGAAGCCGAGGATCCTGACCTCGTCGCCGTTGGCGGCGCCGGCGCGGCGGAGCTTGTCGTCAAGCCCGCAGCGGTTGAACCGGTGCTGGAGATAGGCGACGGCGTCCTCGTTGTCCCAGTCGGTCTGCACGACCATGCGCTCGATGGCGCCGCCCGTGACTCGCCAGGCGCACCCGTCCTCGCGCGAGATGGAGATCGCGGCGTCACGGCGCTGGCGGTCTCGCTCCCAGCGCTCGGTGAGGTTGAGGCCAGGCTCATCGGACTTGAGCTCCTCGCGCAGGACGGAGACCTCGGCGGCCACCTTGGTCACGAGCTCGTCGAGGCCGAGCCCCGTGGCGGCAGAGACGGCGAAGAAGGCGTGTCCGTCGGCCTCGGCCGCCGCGCGCAGCCGCTCGATGTCCTCCTCGAACCCGGGGAGGTCGCACTTGTTCGCGACCACGACCTGGGGCCGCTCGGCGAGCTCACTCGCGTATGCCGCGAGCTCGGCGTTGATGGTCCGGTAGTCCTCGACGACGTCACGGCCCTCGTAACCGCCGGTGACGTCGACGACGTGAAGGATGAGCGCGGTGCGCTCGATGTGCCGCAGGAACTGGTGGCCGAGCCCCTTGCCCTCGCTCGCGCCCTCGATGAGTCCCGGGACGTCGGCGGCGACGAAGGACTGGCCGTTGGCCGCGCGGGCGACGCCGAGGTTAGGCACAAGGGTCGTGAAGGGGTAATCGGCGACCTTGGGCCGCGCGGCGCTGATGCGCGCGATGATGGAGCTCTTGCCGACCGACGGCATGCCGACGAGGGCCGCGTCTGCCATGAGCTTCATCTCGAGCTCGACCCAGTGCTCGAGCGCCGGCTCGCCCTTCTCGGCGAAGGCCGGGGCGCGGCGGACGGAGGTGACGAAGTGGGTGTTGCCGAGGCCTCCCCTGCCGCCCGGCGCGACGACCACGCGCTCGCCGGGCTGCGTGAGATCGGCGATGACATACGAGGGCTTCTGCGTCTCGGGGTCGAGCTCCCTGACCACGGTGCCCAGGGGCACTTTCAGGATGAGGTCGGCGCCGTCGGAGCCGTGGCGCCTCGCGCCCTTGCCGTGCGTGCCGCGCTCGGCGCGGAAGTGATGCTTGTAGCGGTAGTCGATGAGCGACGAGAGCTGGGCGTCCGCGACGACCACGACGTCGCCGCCTCGGCCGCCGTCGCCGCCGTCCGGGCCGCCCTTGGGGACGAAGGCCTCGCGCCTGAAGCTCATGCAGCCGGCGCCGCCGTCGCCGCCTTTGACGTTGATATGGGAAAGATCGGTGAAGGTGTTGTCCACGTGCCGCTCCAAAGACGCCCGCGCGGCTATCGTGCGCCCGGGCTACGACCTGATAAAAAGAGGGACCCCGCAAGCAGGGTCCCTCGCTCAAAACTAAAGATGGTGCTTACGCCTCGCGGACGTGGACCATGTGCTTGACGCCCTTGGTGAACTCGACCTTGCCGGCCTTGAGAGCAAAAAGGGTGTCGTCCTTGCCGATGCCGACGTTCTGGCCCGGGTGGATGTGGGTGCCGCGCTGGCGGACGAGGATCTCGCCGGCCTTGACGTTCTGGCCGCCGAAACGCTTGGTGCCGAGTCGCTGGGCTGCGGAGTCGCGACCGTTCTTAGAAGTGCCCTGGCCCTTCTTGTGTGCCATTATGCTACCTGCCTTCTATAAAAAACTAAGCTACGCGGAGATGGAAGCGATCTTGATCTTCGTCAGGTTCTGACGGTGGCCCTTCTCGCGGTGGTAGCGCTTGCGCTTCTGGAACTTGAAGACGCGGAGCTTCTCGCCCTTGAACTGGGCCAGGACCTCGGCCTCAACGGTCTTGCCGGAAAGAGGGGCAGAGCCAACGACGGTGGACTTGCCGTCGCTCAGGAGCAGGACGGGAAGCTGAACCTTGTCGCCAGGCTGCGCGTCGAGCTTCTCGACGTCGATGACGTCGCCCTCGGCAACCTTATACTGCTTGCCACCAGTTGCGATGATTGC
>CAZEHG010000040.1:0-13194 GCA_964512475.1 uncultured Atopobium sp. | reverse complement strand
AGTCGCAGCCGCAGCCCTCCTCGGCGAGGATGCTCACGATCCAGGGGTTCGGCGTGGCCTTGACGGCGAAGTACTCCTTGAAGCCGGGGTTCCAGGCGAAGGCGGCGTTGAGCGCGCGGGCGCGGCGGCGTATCTCGGCCTCGTCATACAGGTGGAAGGGCGTCGGGTACTCGGCGCATATGGCCTCGAGCTGGGCCTTATTGACGAACGGGCGCTTCTCCATGCGCGCTGCTCCTTGCATATACGTGCGGGGCGCCCTCGTGCGGGACCGGCACAGCGAGGCCGGCCGGGCCCAGGCGATAGCGCTCCCGCGGCCTTATTGCCGCAGACAGTCCCACGGGTGTTCCCCGAGGGCCCACCTCCGCCCCGTGCCCGAGGCAAGAAGTTCGGCGGGCATTCGCCTCGCCCCGGGATCGAAGCCCGCCGGCTCCCCCGAGGATCTTCGTGCCCGCTCCTCTATCGGTTTGCACACGGTAACACCCCCGCGCCCGCGGCTCAACCCTTATCACCCAGACGAAACACTCTAAACGGCCCACCGGCGTCGGGCACGGGTTCGCGACATGTGCCGCGATATCGCCGAGCGGGCCCCTCAGAGTTCAGAAGGCTTCCAAACTCAGAAGTGGCCAGTCGCTTTTCTTGCCCACTGCATCTACCTGCGATTATAGATTATTAAACCGTTGTTCGGAAGACTTCCGAAGTTTGGAAGCCTTCCGAACTATAGGGATGCCCGCTTGCCGAAGGCGATGGCCGGTCGGGCGCGTGATCGCCTACGGGAGCAGGGACCTGGAAACCGGCTATGCTGGGAGTCCAAGGCTAATCGCCGTTAACACCCATGGCAACTATGGGAGAACGAGCCATGCTTATCGCGATGTCCCAGAGTCCTCAGTCACACAGAAGGAGCTCGCGTCACGCCTGGGCGTGTCCGAGCGCACGGCCAAATCAAGGACCATCTCGCTGCAGGAAAAGGAACTTCTCAAAAGAGTCGGCGGCAAGCGCAACAGCACGTGGGAGAATCCGCTGAACGTGAAGAAGGCGCTAGAGCGGTAAGCTAAGTCGGCGACTTGATCGCCGATCCCGGTAAGCACCCCAGTGAACGCCTTTAGCCCCAGGAGGCTCAATGTCATCAACCTCAGACGTCAAACGCCAGGTGGACACCGTCTTCAGCATCGCCAACACACTGCGGGGCACCTACCAGCCCGACAAGTACCGCGACGTCATCCTCCCCATGATCGTCCTGCGCCGCCTGGAGTGCGCGCTCGCCCCCACCAAGGACGCGGTCTGCGCCGCCTACGAGGCCAACCCGAACACCCCCGACGCCATCCTGCGGAAGAAGTCCGGCTTCGCCTTCTATAACACCAGCCGCTACACGCTCGCCAAGCTCCTGGCCGACGCCGCGTCGCTGCCCGCCAACCTCAAGACCTACCTCGACGCCTTCTCGCCCAACATCAAGCAGATCTTCTCGGACCTCGAGTTCGACAAGGAGATCAAGAAGATGCATAAGGGCGCCAAGCTCACCGGCGTCGTGCGCAAGTTCTCCGAGCTCGACCTCGACCCGGCCACGGTGAGCAACGTGGCCATGGGCTACATGTTCGAAGAGGTCATCCGCCGCTTCTCCGAGAACGCCGAGGCGGGCGACCACTACACCCCGCGTGAGGTCGTGCGCCTGATCACGCGCCTGGCTCTGGCGGAGGGCTGCGAGGACCTCGCTACTCCCGGCAAGGTTGTCAAGGTCGGCGACTTCGCCTGCGGCACGGGCGGCATGCTCTCGTGCGCGAAAGAGGAGCTCGACCGGACCTACCCCGAGGCCGACGTCTACCTCTACGGCCAGGAGGTCATCCCCGACACCCACGCAGTCTGCCTGGCGGACATGCTCATCAAGGGCCAGCGCGCCGAGAACATCCGCCTTGCCGACACCATGAAGGAGGACTGCTTCCCCGACGACCGCATGCGCCTCGTGCTCATGAACCCGCCCTTCGGCCAACCCTGGGGCGGCAAGGACGCGAGCGACGGCGTCGAGGATGCCGTGCGCGACGATGCCAAGAAACTCGCGGGCGACCGCCGCTTCCCCGCCGGCCTGCCCGCCACGAGCGACATGCAGCTCCTCTTCATGCAGCACGTCATATACAAGCTCGCCGACGACGGCCGCGCGTGCGTGATCTCCAACGGCTCGCCGCTCTTCTCGGGCGGCACGTCCT
Source organism: uncultured Atopobium sp. (assembly GCA_964512475.1). Classification (GTDB taxonomy): domain Bacteria; phylum Actinomycetota; class Coriobacteriia; order Coriobacteriales; family Atopobiaceae; genus Paratractidigestivibacter. Next base: position 10,999 of record CAZEHG010000040.1, on the reverse strand, counting down.
CGGGCGAGTCCCAGACCCGCCGTTGGCTGCTGGAGAACGACTACGTGGAGGCCATCGTGGGCCTTCCTGGCGACCTCTTTTACAACACCGGCATCGGCATCTACGTCTGGGTCCTCTCGAAGAAGAAGTCCACGCGCCGCATGGGCAAGGTCCAGCTCATCGACGCCACCTCCGAGTGGGAGCCCATGCGCCGAAGCCTCGGCAACAAGCGCAAGCAGCTGAGCGAGGCCCACATCGAGAAGATCGTCGGCCTCTACACCGCCTTCGAGGAGTGCGACCAGGTCCGCATCCTGCCCTGCGAGGAGTTCCTGTACAAGGAGTACACGGTCAAGCAGCCGCTCCAGCGCAGCTACCAGATAACCCCGGAGCGCATCGACGCCCTGGCCGCAGCCAAGTTCAAGGACGACTTCCACAACCCCGCCAAGGCGGAGGAGCTCGGCCTTATAGACAAGGCGGACCTCACCTCCAAGCAGGCCAAGCAGCTCGCCGCGCTCAAGGCCGCCGAGCCCGTCTTCGAGCAGATGCTCGCCCTGCTGCGCGCGAACGTGATGGACGCGCCCACGCACGACTGGCAAGGCTTCGAGAAGAAGGTCAAGAACCTGCTGGCCGGCCTTCCCGACTACAAGGAGAAAGAGACGCCTGCCCAGCGCAAGTCCGTCATAGACAAGGTAGTCGACGCGATGTCCGCCATGGACAAGACCGCGCCCCTGCGCCACAAGCGCGACGGGTCCGTAATCTACGACGACGCCACCAAGGACACCGAGCTCGTCAAGCTGTCCGAGGACGTGGACGGCTACTTCGAGCGCGAGGTCTACCCCTACGTTCCCGACGCCAAGTACTTCGACGAGGAGACCGAGAAGGCCGTGAAGACCGGCGCCGAGATTCCCTTTACCCGCTACTTCTACAAGTACGAGGCCCCCGAGCCCTCCGACAAGCTGCTCGAGGAGTTCAACGCGCTGGAGGCCCAGCTCCAGGAGCAGCTCAAGGGGCTGGTGGGGTAATGAGACAATATCCATGTGGTTGGGAAGAAAAGCCACTCAAATACGTGGTCAAGTTCGTCTCTGATTCTCTTCCTGAATCGACGAACCCAAACTACCACTTTCGATATGTCGACATCGGCTCGGTTACCAATGAGCGCGGCATCGAGAGCTATTCCGAGATGAATTTTGCAGACTGCCCGTCTCGTGCTCGTAAACGTATCAAGTATGGCGACACCATTGTCTCCACGGTGAGAACGTATCTAAAGGCAATCGCGCTTATCGAAGACGCGGAGAACGTTATCGTTTCTACGGGCTTCTCGGTCCTTCGGTCGGATGCCTATGATTCGAAGTACCTGTACTATCTCTGCAGCAGCGAGCTTGTCTGCCAGCAAGTGAACAGGCTTGCCTGGGGCATTGCATATCCGGCAATCAGTGAGTCTCTCCTTGGAACAGTTCGCGTGCCGGTGCCTCCAAAGCAGGAGCAAATCGAAATTGCCGGCTTCCTTACGAATCAATGCGCCACGATTGATACGACCGCGGCAACTCTCGAGAAGGAAATCTCCACCCTCGAGCGCTACCGCACATCCGTCATCCACGAGGCGGTGACCCGCGGCCTCGACCCAACCGCCCCCACCAAGCCCAGCGGCGTCGACTGGATCGGCAACATCCCCACGCATTGGCGCGCTGAAAGGGTTGCTTATCATTGCGATCTTGAGTCCGGACACACCCCGAGTAAGCTTCATCCCGAGTGGTGGAAAGAAGAGGAATGCGTCATCCCCTGGGTGACCACCGGAGACGTCCATCGCTTCCGCAATGGCGAGATAACTACTATCTACGACACGGAAGAGCACGTAAGTATTGCGGGATTGGCGAACTCGTCTGCACGCATATTGCCTGCGGGAACCGTTGCCCTGTCCCGCACGGCTTCCGTGGGGTTTTCAATAGTCATGGGCTGTGATATGGCAAGCTCACAAGACTTTGCTGATTGGGTGCCCGGACCCGACGTAGATTCGAAGTACTTGCTTTACGTCTTTCGCAGCATGGCCCAAGTGTTCGAGCGGTTGAAGATTGGCTCTACTCACAAAACCATCTACATGCATGTCTTAAAGACTTTGAAGATGCCGCTACCTCCCAAAAACGAGCAAATCTCCATCGCCGACTACCTCGACACCCGCACCGCCGCCATCGACGCCGTCATCGTCACCAAACGCCAACAGCTCGACGTCCTCAAGCGGCGGCGGCAGTCCCTCATCTACGAGTACGTCACCGGAAAACGCCGCGTCGCGCAGGAAGGATAGACCGTGGAAACCAAAGAGGAGGCCGCCGAGTACACGACGGCGCACATGGGCCAGAACCCCCTCACCGAGGACGAGTTCCGGGATTACATCGTCGCGCACCTGGTAAACAACAACGGCTACCGTCGCCGCAGCCCGTCCAAGAGCTACGATCCCGTGCTCGCCATGGACGTCGACCTGCTCTTCGAGTTCCTGAAGACCACGCAGGCCGAGGAACTCGAGCGCCTGCACGCCCTCTACAACGGGGATTCCCGCCAGGTCATCCTCAGCAAGATCAGGGACGCCGTCGGCAGGCAGGGGCTCGTCAAGGTCATCTGGAACGGCATCGACTTCGACTCGGGCATCAAGCTCAGCCTCGTCTATCCCCGCCCAGCGGCGGCCTTCGACGGCAGGGCGATGGGTCTCTACGGCAAGAACGTCCTCTCGGTCATGCCGGAGGTCTACCACAAGCCCGGTGAGCGCATCGACCTCGTCGTCCTTCTCAACGGCTTGGCCATCTTCACCTTCGAACTCAAGTGCGAGACCTCGGCCACCGGCTGGGATTACCGCGACGCCATCAAGCAGTACCAGACCGAGCGCGACTGCAAGACGCGCCTGCTCATGCCCAAGGTCGGCGCGCTCGCGCACTTTGCCGTCGACCTCAAGAACGTCTACGTCTGCGCCGAGCTCAAGGGCAAGGACTCCAAGTTCCTGCCGTTCAACCGCGGCGTGCGCGTGGAGGGCGCCACGCACGAGACGCGCGCCGGCAACCCTGCGCGGCCCGACGGCATCGCCTCTTCCTACCTGTGGGAGGAGGTCCTCGCCAAGGACACGGTCTTCTCGCTCATCTACGACTTCGTCTACTACAAGCGCGACCGCGAGACGAACAAGAAGAAGGACGAGCGCCCGATCTTCCCGCGCTACCAGCAGCTCCGCGCCGTCACGCGCGTCGTCGACGACATCCGCCGCAACCGCACGGCGCGCGACTACCTCATCGAGCACAGCGCGGGCTCTGGCAAGACGAACACCATCTGCTGGCTCGCGCACAAGCTCTCCCACCTGTACGCCGAGGGCGACGACGCGCCGCTGTTCAGCAAGGTGCTCATCGTCACCGACCGCATCGTGGTCGACCGTCAGCTCCAGGCCGCCGTGCAGGACATGGAGAAGCAGTCCGGCACCGTCAAGGTCGTCGATTCCGAGGGCCTCGCCGATTCCCACGGCGAGACGGCCAAGTCAGCCAAGCTCGCCCGCGCGCTCCGCGGCGGCTACCGCATCATCGTGTGCACCATGGCCACGTTCCTCAACCTCGAGCGCGGCGCCTTCGACGGCACGGGCTCGCGCTTCGCCGTCCTCATCGACGAGGCGCACGGCTCCACCTCGGGCGCAACCATGGCGGCCGTCAACGGAGCGCTCTCCGACGTGGGCGAGAACGGCGCCTCAACAATAGACCAGATCTCGGCCGTCATCAGCGAGGACATAGCCCGCTCGGGGCGCCAGCGCAACGTCACCCTCATCGGATTCACGGCCACGCCCACCGGCCGCACGCTCGACATGTTCGGAACCCTGAACGCCGAGGGCAAGAAGGAGGCCTTCGATCTCTACTCCATGCGCCAGGCCATCCAGGAGGGGTTCATCGTCGACGTCACCTCCAACTACACCACCTACGACTCGTTCTGCCGCGTGGTCAAGTCCGTGCCGGACGACCCCGAGCTCGAGACGGCGTCCGCAAAGCGCCAACTCGCCCACCTCATCGCCTGCAACGACGGCACGGTCGCAGGGCAGCTCCGCGTCATGGTCAGCCACTTCACGCAGCGGATCGCGGGCGAGCTCGGCGGCAGGGCGAAGGCCATGATCGTCACCTCGAGCCGCGAGGCCGCGGTGCGCTACCGGCTCGCCTACGACGAGCTGCGCTCGCAGAACATGGACAAGCTCGGCCACGCGCAGGCGCTCGTAGCCTTCTCCGGCGAGGTCGCCGTCGACGGCGAGAAGTACACGGAGAAAGGCATGAACGGCGGGCTCGAGGAGCTGAAGCTTCCCAAGCTCTTCGCAAAGAGCTACGACCACCGCATCCTCATCGTCGCCGACAAGTACCAGACCGGCTTCGACGAGCCGCTGCTCACGGCCATGTACGTTGCGAAGAAGCTCCACGGCCTCACGGCGGTGCAGACCTTAAGCCGCTTGAACCGCATCTGCCCGCCGTACAAGAAGACCCCTTACGTGCTCGACTTCGTCAACTCCTACGAAGACATCGCCGACGCGTTCGCGCCCTACTACGAGAACACGGTGCTCGAGAACCCGCTCACCTACTCCGACCTCAAAGAGACGGAACGCCATCTGGCGGAGCTGGGCATCCTCGACGCCGACGACGTCCGCGAGTTCTATGCGCTTCTTGCCAAGGCGCGGCGAACGGAGGCGGACAAGGCCCGCATGTGGGGCATCCTCGGGTGCGCCGGGGCCATCGTCAAGGCTATGAGCGAGGACGAGGCTGAGCTCGCCCGCCGCGTCATCCGCCACTTCATCAAGCAGTACGCCTTCCTCATCATGGCCTCGCCCTTTACCGACGAATACATGCATATGGAGTACCGGTTCTGCCAGCACCTTATCCGCGAGATCGCCAAGCCCGGCGACCGCGAGGAAGGTGTGGACATCTCCGACAAGGTTGCGTTCGAGGACTTCAGGATATCCGGCCCGACCGAGCACAAGGGCACGGAGCTCGAGGCGTCGCCCGAGGTGTCGGTCCCGCGCGGGGTCGGCATGGGGCTTTCCCACGACGTCCTGCAGTCGCTCTCGGCCATCATCGCGGAGTGGAACGCGCGCTTCGGCACGAGCTTCGACGCGAACGTGGCCGCGAGCTCACTTATGTCGCTTCGCGGCACCCTCGAGGGCAACGTCAGCGTCAAGCGCAGCGCCAAGGCCAACTCCAAGCAGGACTTTACGAACACGGTAGACGACCAGACCGAGGATGCCCTGGTAGAGAACTTCGGCAAGCACGAGGAATTCTATACGTTCCTCCTCAACCATGCCGACGCCCGCCGCGACCTCGTGCACCTGCTGGTGGACGACTTGTACAGCGGGCTGCGCAGCGAGAGGGACTAGGCGCTTCTCGCCAGGCTTCAAGCCTCAACGCAACGGCTCGGCAGCAAAGAAGGGACGCAACGCCAATGGACCAGAAGCTCGTGAAGGCCGCTAAGGACTACGCGCACTCGGCGCATGAAGAGGAGCTCGCGCTGCTGAGGGCGCTGGCGCGCATCCCCGCGCCGACAGGGCATGAGGAGAGGCGCGCGGCGTTCGTCGAGCGCTGGCTGCTCGAGCAGGGCGCGGGGCGCGACCAGGTGGCCGTCGACGCGGCCGGCAACGTGATCCTCACCCTGGCCGGCGCCGACCGCTCGCGCTGCTCGGTCTTCTCGGCGCACCTGGACGTGGTGGCGAACGACGAGGACGAGCTCCCCTTCCGCGAGGACGAGGGACGCATGTACGCCCCCGGCGTCGGCGACGACACGGCGAACCTGGTCGGGCTGCTCATGGCCGCCAAATGGCTTCTTGCCCGGAAGCCCCGGCTTGCGCACGACGTCTTGATCGTGGCGAACACCTGCGAAGAAGGGCTGGGCAACCTCAGGGGGACCAAAGAGCTTGTTGCAAAGCTTGGCACAAGCGGCCCGGCAATCGCCGACTTCACGTCGTTCGACCTGTACCTGGGGCAGCACATCGTGAGTGCGGTGGGGTCGCACCGCTGGCGCGTGTCGTGTCGCTGCGAGGGCGGCCACTCGTGGGAGGACGCGGGCGCCCCAAGCGCGGTCGAGGCCGTGAGCCGCGTTATCTGCGGGCTCTACGCCCTGACGCTCCCCGACGGCGCCAAGACCAGCGTGAACGCGGGCTGCGTGCACGGCGGCACGACCGTGAACGCCATCGCGTCCGAGGCCGAGGCGCTGCTCGAGTACCGCTCTGCGAGCCAGGAAAACCTCATCCTCATGCGCGGGCGCTTCGAGGCCATGGTCGAAGGCTTGCGCGGGCATGGGGTCGAAATCGAGCTCGAGCTCATCGGCGAGCGGCCCGCGAACCCCGCACTGGACCCGAAGGGGCAAGAAGCGCTCGTCGCGGCGGGCGACGCCGCCATCCGGGAGGCGGGCCACACGGAGCCGGCCCACCAGCAGTCCTCGACCGACGCGAACGTGCCCCTCTCGCTGGGTGTGCGCGCCCACACCATGGGCGCCGTCGCAGGCGCGCTTCTTCACACCCGCGACGAATGGGTCGAGAAGGCGAGCCTGGAGCCCGGCCTTGCGCTGATCGTCGCCCACATACTGGACATTGCCGGCGAGTAAGCCATCCCCAGGAGCCCTCGCGCACGCACGCCGTGGACGGAGCCTTGGTGCTCAGCCGATTCTGTGAGAAGCGCCGCCGGCGCGTCGCGAGCAACCCTGCCCGGCCCGGTCCCCGCGACCAGCAACGGCCCGCGCCCTAAAGAAAAAGGAGCCCTTGGCTCCCCGTCCCTGCCCTATGCGTTGTACTTGACCACGATGCCCGCGTCGGAATGGTTCATGGCGTGAGACTCGAGCCATTCGTAGACCTCGCGGAAAAGCCAGGCGGGGCTGTCAGCGAAGAACTCACGCTCGTGGTTATCAAAGATTGCACGATAGTTGCCGCCGACCAACCAGCCATTGCGACACGCGTTATAGACCTTACGCTGGGAATCGTTGAGCTTCCAAAGAGACATGGTGTTTCCTTTCGTCGTTCGTTGTTTGTCAGGGATAGGATACCGTCAAAACCGCCGCGGCAAACGTAAAACGTTTGAATGTGCATGTCCTGTGTTCAGCGATATACTCTATGTATATCGTTTGCTACTCAATAAGGGTTTCGCTATGAATCTAAAGCAGCTCGAGTACTTCATCGCCATCGCCGAGGAGCACCAGATCACCGCCGCGGCCCGCAGGCTCCACATCTCGCAGCCTCCCCTCTCCTACGAGCTCGCCAAGCTGGAGACAGAGCTCGGCGTGCAGCTCGTCGTCCGAGGGCCGCGGAGCGTCTCGCTCACCGAGGCAGGCAAGGTCCTCTATGAGCGCGCGACCCGGCTCGTCGCCCTCGCGCGCGCGACGGAGCGCGAGGTCGCGAACGTCGGATCGGGGGCCGGCGGCACCATCACGCTCGGCGTCGACCCGAGCTGTGCCGGCCTCATGCCGTCCGACCGCCTCCTCGACCTGCGCCGGCGCTTCCCCAACGTCGAGTTCGAGGTCAGGGAGTCGGCGACCCCCGGCGTGATGGACCTTCTGGACGGAGGCATCGCGGACATCGGCGTGGTAAGGACGCCCTTCAAGTCCGACGGCCTGCGCTGCCGATTCGCAGCGGCGGAGCCCCTCGTCGCCGTGATGCCGCCGAGCATGGAGGTCGGCACAGAGGCCGCCTGCACGGTCGACGACCTCTTCGAGATCCCGCTCATCGTCAACCGGCGCCTCTTGCCTGAGGTCGAGAAGGCCTTCGAGATCACGGGCGGCGAGCTGCGCGTGGCCATCACGGTCGACGACCCCCGCACGGCCGCGCTCTGGGCGCGCGAGGGCATGGGCGTCGCGCTCGTGCCGCGCTCGCTCATCCGCGTGACGGACACCGGCGAGCAGTTCATAAAAACGGTCGAGAGCCGCGAGCTCGAGACGCGCCCGGCCGTCATCTGGAAGGCCCAGCACGCCCCGTCCGACCTCTTCCGCACCGTCGTCGCCCTTCTCGGCGACCTCTCCTAGGCAACGCCCGCCCCGGCCACAACCGCTACGACGCAAAGAAGCCCCGACCGCTGTGGCCGGGGCTTCTTCGGGGAAGAGGAACATCAAGCTGGTGACGGCGACGCGCTACTCCGCGTCCACGTCGTCGGGGTCGACGGCGACGGCCTCGGAAACCGTCTCGGGTACGTGGGCACCGGCGGAGGCGGAAGCAGGCTCATCGCCGTCGCCCTCCATGCCCTCGCGGAAGTTCTTGACCGTCTTTCCGATCGAGCTGCCGAGCTTCGGCAGGTTCTTCGGGCCGAAGATGACGAGGCAGACGGCGAGGATGACGGCGAGCTCGGGAACACCAAGACCAAGGATCATGTGTAAGACCACCTTTCGGGACGCGCGACGCGTCTATCGTAGGCCACCCCTATCCATAGGTCTAATACATGTTTTAGGCGCTCCCATACACGGCTTGTATCCCGCTTGGCAAGAAGAACGGGCGCCCGGCAACCGCCGAGCGCCCGCGCGCAGAACGAGCCGCTCTTCTCCCCCGCTAGAGGTCGGACTGCTTGAGCGCCTTGAAGCCCTTGGCCTCGAGCGTCCAGACGGCCTTCGCGGCCGCCGCGGCGTCGGCCACCTTGAGCGCGAAGACCGCCGCGTCGTCGCGGTGGCTGAAGCAGTAGCAGTACTCGATGTTCACGTCGAGGTCGTCCAAGGCCTCGAAGAGCTCGGCCAGGCCGCCCGGCCGGTCGGGCACGGCCACGGCCGCCACCTTGACGACCTTAGCGCGGTAGCCCGCCTCGCCGAGCGCGCGCACGGCCCCCTCGGGGTCGCCGCACACGATGCGCGCCAGGCCGTACTCCTCGGAGTCGGCGAGCGAGAGCGCCGTCATGTTGATGCCGGCGTCGGCGAGCGTGCGCGCCACGGAGGCGACGCGGCCCTTCTTGTTCTCGAGAAAAACGGTGATCTGGTCGATCATGGCCTACTTCTCCTTCCTCAGGTCGACGATGCGCTTGGCCTTGCCCTCGGAGCGCGGGATGGTCTTGGGCTCCACGAGCTTGACCTTGACGCCCACGGAGAGCGCGGTCTTCATGGCCGCGCTGATCTGGCGCTGGAGCCGCTCGACGGCCGCCATGGAGTCGAGGTCGACGTCCGGGTTCGGCTCGGCCTTGAGCGTGACGATGTCGAGCGAGCGGTGGTCGGTGTCGACCTCGATCTGGTACCAGGACGACATCTGCGGGAAGGTCTTCATCACGTCCTCGATCTGCGAGGGGAAGACGTTCACGCCGCGGATGATGAGCATGTCGTCGGTGCGGCCGTGGATGCGGTCGATCCTGCGGTGCGTGCGGCCGCAGGGGCACTGGCCGGGAATGATGCGCGTGATGTCGCGCGTGCGGTAGCGCACGACCGGCGACGCCTCGCGGTCGAGCGTGGTCAACACGAGCTCGCCCCACTCGCCGTCGGGCAGGACCTCGCCCGTCTCGGGGTTGATGATCTCGGGGTAGAAGTGGTCCTCGGCGATGTGGAGGCCCTGCTGCTCCCAGCACTCGAGCGCGACGCCGGGGCCCATGGTCTCGGTGAGGCCGTAGACGTCGAGCACGCGGTAGTTGAGCTTGCGCTCGAGGTCGCGGCGGAAATTGTCCGAGAAGGGCTCGGCGCCGTGGATGCCCGCACGCAGGTGAAAGTCGCGCGCCGGGTCGAGGCCCATCTCGATCGCGGTGTCGGCGATGTGCATGGCATAGGAGGGTGTGCAGCACAGGATGGTTGAGCCCATCTCACGCAGGATGCGGATCTGGCGCTCGGTGTTGCCCGCGCTCACGGGGATGGTCGTGCAGCCGGCCGCGACGCCGCCGTAGTGCGCGCCGATGCCACCGGTGAAGAGCCCGTAGCCGTAGGCCACGTGCATGACGTCGTTCTCGTCGCCGCCGGCGTACTCGACGCCGCGCGCGAAGCACTCGCCCCAGATCTTCAGGTCGTGCTCGGTGTAGGCTCCGACGGTCGCGATGCCGGTCGTGCCGGACGACATGTGGATCTCGCGCACGTCCTTGAGCGGCACGGCGAGCATGCCGTAGGGGTAGGCGGCGCGCAGGTCCTGCTTCTGGACGAAGGGTATGCGGGCCACGTCATCGAGCGAGGTCACCGAGTACGGGTCGAAGCCGGCCTCGTCGAAGGACTTCTTGTAGAAGTCAATGTTCTCGTAACAGTTGATGACGGTCTTCTTTATGCCCGCGAGCTGCATCTCCTCGATCTGCTCGTGTGGGGCATAGAGGACCTCGGTCTTCTTTGCCATGAATCGGCCTTCCTCTCTCTAACCCAGGCGCGGTGCGCGCAACGAAAAAGGGTAACCCCACGCTTATCCCCGCGCGACCTCCAGTCGGCGCACGGCCTCCTTTACCTTGCCGATGGCGTCGTCGACGCGCTCCGCGGCGTCCGAGATCTCCCACTGCACGAGGATATCGGCGAGCCAGTTGTCGCAGGCGATGTCGAAGAAGGCGTTCCAACTGCTCACGTTCGCGTTGAGCTCCGCGAGCTCCCGGACGTCGGCGAGCTCCCGCGAGAAGCGCCTGATGGCTGCGCGGGCGTCCGCGAGCGCGCGGTTGGCGTCGCCCAGGCGCGCGTGCTTGACCACGCTGGTAAGAAGCCCGCCGCCTAGGATGTCGACGACGCCCCAGCGCTTGGCAGAGTCGAGGGAGTCGGCCGCCTCCTCGAGCGCGGAGAGCGCCTCGCGGCCGGCGGCGATGGCCTCATCTATCTCCTTGACCCTGTTGTACACGGCGCGTCCGATCTCCCGGGACGGTCAGTGACCACAGCGTACGCCATTGGGGCGGCGCGGCAAGCGGGCGCCGTGTAAACACCGGTGAACCTCCGGCAATTCCGGGGCCGGCGGCGAGCGTCAAGGGCTACTCTTTACATCGTCTGTATTGCGCGTGCCCCAGGTCCGCCGGAAGCGCGAGCCGAGGCCGAACCCGAGAGAGGAATCCCCCATGATCCGAATCGGTCTTCTCACCAGCGGCGGCGACTGCCAGGCACTCAACGCCACCATGCGCGGCATCGT
>CAZEHG010000039.1:0-13209 GCA_964512475.1 uncultured Atopobium sp. | reverse complement strand
CCTTGGGGCTGGAGCGCACCCACTCGAGCTCGGCCTTCATCTTCTTGGCGCGGCGGGCGTCCTGCTGGTTCTGGGCCTCAAGACGGGCGGCCTTCTTCTCGAGGTAGGTGGAGTAGTTGCCCTCGTAGGGGTAAAGCTGCCCGCGGTCGACCTCGCAGATCCACTCGGCCACGTCGTCGAGGAAGTAGCGGTCGTGGGTGACGGCCATGACGGCGCCGGGGTAGTTGTGGAGGAACTGCTCGAGCCACAGCACGGACTCGGCGTCGAGGTGGTTGGTGGGCTCGTCGAGCAGCAGCAGGTCGGGCGCCTCGAGCAGGAGCTTACAGAGCGCCACGCGGCGGCGCTCGCCGCCCGAGAGATGCTCGACGGACTCGTCGGGGTCGGGGCACTGCAGGGCGTCCATGGCCTGGGAGAGCTGGGAGTCCAGGTCCCAGCCGTTGGCGGCGTCGATCTCGTCCTGGAGCTGGCCCATCTCGGCCATGAGGGCGTCGAAGTCGGCGTCGGGGGCGGCCATCTCCTCGCCGATGGCGTTGAAGCGCGCGACCTTGGCGATGACGTCGCCGAACGCGAGCTCGATGTTCTCCTTGACGGTCTTCGTGTCGTCGAGCGGGGGCTCCTGCTGCAGGATTCCCACGGAGTAGCCGGGCGCGAGACGAGCCTCACCGTTGGAGACGTCCTCCAGGCCGGCCATGACCTTGAGCAGCGTGGACTTGCCCGCGCCGTTGGGGCCCACGACGCCGATCTTCGCGCCGGGGTAGACGCCGACCGTCACGTCGTCGAGGATGACCTTGTCGTGAACGGCCTTGCGGGCCTTGTAGAACTGGTAAACAAACTCGGCCATGGAAAACTCCTCCTGGTCGCGGCCTGAATTCAACCCCACAAGTGTACTCGAGGCCTATACTTGAGTGCCCATGCGCGAGAAGAGGCACCATGAACTACGCGGAAATCAAATACTGTGACATCGCCAACGGCGTCGGCGTGAGGACGACCCTCTTTGTGAGCGGGTGCCGCCTGCACTGCCCGAACTGCTTCAACGAGGTCGCGTGGGACTTCTCGGCCGGCCACCCCTTCACGGCCGAGGTCGAGGACCAGATCATGGAGTCGCTCGAGAGCCCCTACGTCGCCGGGCTCTCGGTCCTCGGCGGCGAGCCGATGGAACCCGAGAACCAAGCAGGCCTCGTCGACTTCCTCGAGCGCGTGCGCGACGCCCATCCGCGGGGCGCGGCGGGCGAGAAGACCATCTGGTTGTACTCGGGCCACACGTTCGAGCAGCTCGCGCCCGGCGGCGCCTGGAACCTGGGCGAGGTCACCGACCGTATCCTCGACACGCTGGACGTATTGGTCGACGGCCCCTTCCTGCAGGCGGAGCACGACATCACGCTGCGCTTCCGCGGGTCGCGCAACCAACGGCTCATCGACGTGCCCGCGACGCTCGAGTCGCCCGACGGCGTGGTGCTGTGGCGCGACGACCCGGTCTTCTCGACCCATACGATGGACTAGGGGACGGCGCGGCCAAGCTAGGGGCCTGCGCGGGCAAGAAGCCCACACAATCCCCACCCGCGAAAACATTACGCCCCCTTTACCCAGGGTTCTGTTACTATCCCTTAGGCTTCAATCTGCCCTGTGCTGGGTACGATTGAGTTGTTTATGTCTTTTAAACCGGGCGAGACCCCAGGCCCCGAGGAGGTGCCCCATGTCCGACGGATGCAGTCATAGTCACAGTCACAGCTCCACACCGAATCATCCCATGGGACAGGCGCCGGCACTCGGGAATGCCGGGCGCCGCAGCGCATAGCCACTGGGTCGCGCCTTCGCGCCCGGCGGCACGCGCGCGCGCACGACGCGCTCCCAAGCCCCCTGCATGCGGCGGGGCCCCGTTTTCCCGGGATTGCGAGGTTCGCCATGACGCTGCGCAACCTCTTTGACCGCGTGGGTAACCGCGCCGAGAAGCCCGCGAGGAAGGCCGCCCGCGCCGCGGCCCAGCAGGATTGGCTCCGCCACAGCGCCGCCGCCGACAAAGACGAGCTCTTCGCCGAGCTCAATACCTGCGAAGAAGGCCTCGCTGCCGACCAGGTCGAGGCCGCTCGCGAGTTCCACGGGCCCAACGCCTTCGCCCGCAGCGCGAAGAAGTCCCTGCCCCTGCGTTTCCTCGCGGCCTTCGCCGACCCGTTCACCTATATCCTCATCTTCATCGCCGCGGTCTCGGTCCTTACCGACTGGGTCTTTGCCACCGGCTCCGAGCGCGACCTCTCCACGCCGCTGATCATCGGCATTATGGTGCTGGTCTCCGGCGTTCTGCGCTTCGTCCAGGACGAGAAGAGCTCCGTGGCGGCAGAGGCCCTGGCCGAGATGGTCGAGTCGACGGCGGAGGTCGAGCGCGACGGCGACGGCGGCAACGAGACCCCCATCGACGAGATCGTCGTCGGCGACGTCGTCCATCTCTCCTCCGGCGACGTCGTCCCCGCCGACCTGCGCATCTTCGCCGCGCGCGACCTCTTTGTGAGCCAGGCGTCGCTCACCGGCGAGTCCGAGCCCATCGAGAAGCGTCCCGCGCTCGCCGACGGCGACGGCGCCGAGGGGACCGCCCTCACCGACCTCGCCGACCTTGCGTTCATGGGCTCGACCGTGATCTCCGGCAACGCCCGCGGCGTCGTCGTGGCCACCGGGGCGCGCACCATGTTCGGCGAGGCCACGGGCACGCTCGCCGGGCGCAAGCGCGAGACTTCCTTCGACGCGGGCATCGGCTCCACATCCAAGCTGCTCATGCGCCTCATGCTCGTCATGCTGCCCATCGTGTTCCTGGCCTCCGGCATCACCAAGGGCGACTGGGTGGACGCGCTGCTCTTCTCGCTGTCGGTTGCGGTGGGCCTTACCCCCGAGATGCTGCCCATGCTCGTGACCACCTGCCTCGGCAAGGGCGCCGTCGACCTCTCGCACGACCGCGTGATCGTCAAGCGCCTGGACGCCATCCAGGACCTCGGCGCCGTCGACGTGCTCTGCACCGACAAGACCGGCACCCTCACCGAGGACCGCATCGTGCTCGAGCGCCACCTGGACGTGAACGGCCGCGAGGACGCGCGCGTGCTGCGTTACGCCTTCCTGAACAGCTACTTCTCTACCGGCGTGAAGAACCTCATCGACAACGCCATCGTCGACCGTGCGCTCGCCGAGGGCACCGACGAGGTGGGCGCCGTCACGAACGGCACCGCCGTGACCGCCGAGGAGCTCGCCGAGCGCTACCACGGCATCGACGAGCTGCCCTTCGACTTCGACCGCCGCCGCCTCTCGGTCGTCGTCGGCGACGCCCGCGGCCGCACCCGCATGGTGACCAAGGGCGCTCTGGAGGAGGTCATGGCCGTCTGCTCCGCCGTCGAGATCGACGGGCAGGTGCTGCCCCTTACCGACGAGCTCGTCGCCACCGTGACCGCGCGCGGCGCGGCGCTCGCCGACGAGGGCATGCGCGTGCTCGGCGTGGCGCGCAAGGATGACCCGGCGGGCGCGGGGTCCCTCACCGCGGACGACGAGCGCGACATGGTCCTCATCGGCTACCTGGCCTTCCTCGACCCGCCCAAGGAGAGCTCCGCCGCGGCCGTGCGGGCACTCGCCGCCCACGGCGTGGCGACCAAGGTCCTGACCGGCGACTCCCCCCGCGTCGCGGCGCACGTGTGCCGGGCCATCGGCATCCCCGCCGAGCACGTGCTCACGGGCGTCGACGTGGAGGGCATGGACGACGAGCAGCTGGCGGGGGCCGTCCAGGAGACGAGCATCTTCGCCAAGCTCTCCCCCGCCCAGAAGGCCCGCGTCGTGCGCGTGCTGCGCGGGCTCGGGCACGCCGTGGCGTACATGGGCGACGGCGTGAACGACGCGGCAGCCATGCGCGAGAGCGACTGCGGCATCTCGGTCGACTCCGCCGTCGACGTGGCGCGCGAGGCCGCCGATATCATCCTGCTCGAGAAGGACCTCATGGTGCTCGAGCACGGCATCGAGTGCGGGCGGCGCACCTACGCGAACATGATCAAGTACGTGAAGATGACCGTGAGCTCCAACTTCGGCAACATCTTCAGCGTGCTCGTGGCCGCGACGCTTTTGCCCTTCTTGCCCATGACCGCCGTGCAGCTGCTGCTGCTCAACCTCATCTACGACCTGACCTGCACCGCCATGCCCTGGGACAACGTCGACGACTCGATGGTCGAGAAGCCCTGCCGCTGGAACACCGCCTCCATCAAGGACTTCATGGTGAGCTTCGGCCCCCTGAGCTCCGTCTTCGACATCCTCACCTTCGCCGCGCTCTTCTTCTGGGTCTGCCCTGCCGTCGCCGGAGGGGCCTGGGGCACGCTCGACGCCGCCGGGCAGGCGCTCTTCGCGGGGACCTTCCAGGCCGGCTGGTTCATCGAGAGCATGTGGACGCAGACGCTGGTCATCCACCTGATCCGCACCGAGCGTGTGCCCTTCGCGGGAAGCAGGGCCTCTTTGCCGCTCGTCGCGCTGGGCGCCGCGGGAATCGCCGCGGCGACGGCGCTGCCCTTCACGGCCCTGGGCGAGACGCTCGACTTCTGCGCCCCGGGCCCGTTGTTCGCGCTCGTTCTCTGCGGCGCGGTCGTCGGCTACACCTGCCTGGTCTGCCTGGTCAAGAAGCTCTATATCCGCCGCAACGGCAGCCTGCTGTAGCCGCGGCGCGCGGCCCGCGTCGTCGCTTCCTCCCTCGCCCGCGCCCGAGTGGACGGGCAAGGGCACGCGCGGGCGCGGGGTTGTCGGCATTCTTCCGGCGCGCATGCCGCCTGCGGCTCACCGAGCGCCGCAGGCGGCATTTATTATTCAATCGAACCCGCCGACGAGGCACGTGAGCTGCGTCGTCAGCGTCCCGTCGGACGGCCGTCGGTCAGGCGGGAGCTTCCCGTCGGCCCGGTGCCCCTACCATGCCGTCCCAAAGAGCCGCGCGTGCATGGCGGGCGGCGCGGACGACGGGAGGCGTCATGGGAAACAGGGCCATCGTGACCACAGCAGACGGAAAGATCGGCGTGTACCTGCACTGGAACGGCGGGAGGGGCTCGGTCGAGGCGTTTCTCGCCTACTGCGAGCTCAAGCGCTACCGCCCGCCCTCGGAGGACGCCGCCTACGGCTTCGCGCGCCTCGCGCAGGTGGTCGGCAACTTCTTCGGCGGCGCGCTCTCGGTCGGGGTCGTCCCCTACGACCCCGACGACGAGGCCCTCGCCGGGCTGGACAACGGCGTCTATGTGATCGACGGCTGGAGAATCGCCGGACGTGTGATGCCCGGGCCCGACTACGAAGAGAAGCCCGCGGCAGCGCCGCTGCCCCAGATGCTGCACTCGATCGACTCCAGGCAGCCGGCATGCGAGCAGCTCGGCGCGTTCATCGACGCGCCGGTGCTGACGACGGACCAGATCGTCTGCGGCGACGAGGTATGGGTCTACGACGGGCTCCGCAAGGCGGAGGGGCGCTCCGTCGCGGGCTATGTGCCGGCTACGGTGCTCGCAATGGGCGCGGGCGAGCTCAACGGGATGGAGGTCGACGGGGTTCCGATCGTCGACCTTTACGTCGACGGTGAGTACTCCGGCGAGGACAACATAAACAATTACCTGCTCGAGGACTCGTATCGACTTATCCGCCACGAGGTCGCGCTCAGCGCCTGACGAGAGCTTTGGGGATGAGAGCTTTGAGGACGCTGGCCCAAGCTCTCGGATGAGGGCTTTGGGGACGCTCCTTGCCGAAGCGACTCGGCGAGAAGCGTCCCCTGAGCTTTCCGAGTTGCCGGCGCAACCGGCGACCCCGAAGCGAGCCGCCTGCGCCGGACCAGGGCCCGCGGCCTTCCGCATAACGCCCGGCGTCCCTCTCGCGCGCTGCCGGGATGGTGACGGCGTTGCGAAAACGATCCCCATGGCAGCAAACAAAGGACCCGCGTTGCGCGAATGGCCGTGAGCCGGATGTCAGGTTTTGAGGCGCCGTGCGTGTTGTTGGCAAGAAGAGGCGGCGCGCCGGGCTTCTTTCCAACACATAATCGAAGAGAAGGCGAGGTGAGGTATATGGCAGAGGCGGCAGCAGCAGTGGCGACGGGGCCGGCAACGAGGCCGGGCGCTTTCGCGCTCGACCCCGGGCGGCTGGTCGACGCCTATGCGGATACGATCCTGCGCGTGAGCTATACCTACCTGCACAGCACGGCGGACGCCGAGGACATCTGCCAAGACGTCTTCCTCAAGATGCTCGAGCAGCCGCGCACGTTCCGCTCGGCCGAGCACGAGCGCGCCTGGGTCATTCGAGCGACGATCAACCGCTGCAAGGACCGTTTACGCAGGCAGGCTGCGCACCCGGAAGCGGCCCTCGACTCCGTGCCCGAGCCCGCGGCGGCGAGAAGCGCCAGCGAGTCCGAGGCGCGTGAGCAAGAGTCGCGCGTGCTCGAGGCCGTCCAGGCATTGCCTGAGGCCATGCGCATAGCCATCTACCTGCACTATTACGAAGGCTACACCATCCATGGAATCGCGCTTCTCACCCAGCGGAGCGACGCGGCGGTAGCCCAGAGCTTAAGCCGCGGCCGCAAGCAGCTCCGCGAGACCTTGAAAGGATACGACGATGTCTTCGACTTTGAGTAGCTACGCCGAGGCGCTCGATAGCCTCACGTTCTCCGACGAGGCCAAGGCACGCATGAAGGCGCGGCTCGCGACGGCAAGAAACGAAGACGCGGCAAGCAGCCCCGCCCCGGCGTCCTCGCCTGCGACCCTCGCCTTCGTCCCCGCCACGCCCGCAAGCGGGGTCTGCACCCGCAAGCGCCCCATCGCCCTCAAGGTCGCGGCCGCGGCGGCCGGCATCGTCCTCGCGCTCGGCGCCGGCGGCTACGGCGTCGCCGCGGCGGCGGGTATCCTCCCCGCGCCCTCCGAGGTCTTCTCCGACGTCTTCGGCGACGGCCCCGCGCAGACCCGCATCATCGACAAGATCGGCTACCCGCTCGACGCCTCTGCCATGAGCAACGGCATGACGGTCACGGCACGCGCCGTCATCGGCGACGCCAACGGCTTCGCCGTCGTGTTCGACGTCACCTTCGAAGACGACTGGCCCTTCGACCTGGAGGACATCAGAAGCGCCGCCAACGACAGACTCATGCTCGCCTGGAACGAGGGTGGGCCCGGCCTCACGGTCGACGGCGCCATGGCCATGACGGGCGGCTCGTACTTCTACGACGCCGACCCGAGCGACAACACGATCCAGTACGTGGTCAACTACGACCAGGTCAAGCTCTTCCTCGGCGGCTCGATCGCCGGGCGAACGGCCCGTGTGAGCCTCACCGAGCTCGACCGCTTCACCGACGACGGTAGGATTGAGACCGTCGTCACCGGGAACTGGGACCTCAAGTTCGAGCTCAACTACGAGGACACGACCGTGAGCGTTCCCGCCGGTCAGATGACCACCCTCGCCGGGCACGACGTGACTGTGAACGCCATCAGCGTCTCGGACACGGGAGTCACCGTCGACTACGACGTCACGGGCTACGACGTGGATGGCACCGACACAAGCAAGCTCTTCGAGCTGCCCGTGACCGTGACCTTCGCAGACGGCTCGCGGGAGTCCTTCGAGAGCGGCGGCGGCACATCGGACAAGCACGACGACGTCGAGTCGGTGAGCTGGTCACAGACCTTCGACCACATCCACAACGCCGAGGACGCGACCTCCATCACCATCGGCGACGTCACCATCCCGGTCAACGAATAACTCTGGCGGCCACAGAGCATTTGATCGCAGACGCGTATAATAACCCGCCGCTGCCCGCAGCCTGGCCATAAGCACATAAGAAGCCCTGCCGACATCCACACGGTGCCGACAGGGCTATTTCTCGGAAGGGGTGTGCTTCCTCCTAGAGCGCGGCGGCGACCTTGTCGCCCATCTGGGCGGTGCCGAGGATGTGATCGGCCGGGGTGGCGGCGTCGGCAATGTCGCGGGTGCGCCAGCCCTCGTCGAGCACGCGCTCCACGGCGGCCTCGATCCAGCCGGCCTCCTCGACCATGTCGAGCGCGTAGGTCAAAAGCATGCCGGCAGACAGGATCTGCGCCAGCGGGTTGGCGATGCCCTGGCCCGCGATGTCGGGCGCGGAGCCGGCGGAGGGCTCGAAGAGGCTCACGCCGTCGCCGAGGCTCGCGGAGGCCAGCATGCCGAGCGAGCCCGTGATCTGGGCAGCCTCGTCGGACAGGATGTCGCCGAACATGTTCTCGGTCACCACGACGTCGAAGTCGGCCGGGCGGTTGATCAGCTGCATGGCGGTGTTGTCGACGAGAAGGTCCTCGAGCTCCACGTCGGCGTACTCCTCGTCGTGGACGCGGTGGACGACCTCGCGCCACATGCGGGAGGTCTCGAGCACGTTGCGCTTGTCGACGCTCGTGACCTTGTTCTTGCGCTTGCGGGCAGCCTCGAAGGCCTGACGGGCAATGCGCTCGACCTCGTACTCGCGGTACTCGAGGGTGTCGTAGGCGCGCTGGCCGCGGCCGCCGTTGGCACCGGCGCCCTCCTCGTCGTAGAAGCGCTCGCGACGGCCGAAGTAAAGGCCGCCCGTGAGCTCGCGCACCAGGACCATGTCCACGCCCTTGATGACCTCGGGACGCAGGGTGGAGGCACCGGCGAGCGCGTCGTAGATCTTGACGGGGCGCAGGTTGGTGTAGAGGCCGAGCGCCTTGCGGATGCCAAGAAGGCCCTGCTCAGGGCGCGGAGCGTTGGGGTCGGTGGAATCCCACTTGGGACCGCCGACGCTGGCGAGAAGAACGGCGTCGCTCGCAAGGGCGGCGTCCAAGGTCTCCTGCGGCAGCGGGTTGCCGCAGGCGTCGATGGCGGCGCCGCCGATCAGGTGATCCTCGAAGACGAACTCGACGTCGGCCTTGGCGCCCACGGCGGCCAGGACCTTCTTGCCCTCGGTGATGATCTCGGGGCCGATGCCGTCGCCCGGCAGGCTGCAGATGCGATAGGTCTTGGATGCCATGGTTACTCGCCCTTCTTCTCGGCCAGGACGCGCTTGGTGCGCTCGACCAGGCCGCCGTTGTTGATGATCTCCTGGATGAACGGCGGGAACGGCTGCGCGGAGAAGGTGGCGCCGGTGGTCTCGTCGGTGATGGTGCCAGTGTCGGCGTCGATGCTCACGACGTCGCCCTCGGAGATGGCGTCGACGGCCTCGGGGCACTCGAGGATGGGCAGGCCCATGTTGATGGAGTTGCGGTAGAAGATGCGCGCGAAGGACTTGGCGATGACGCAGGAGACGCCGGCAGCCTTGATGGCCACGGGGGCGTGCTCACGGGAGGAGCCGCAACCGAAGTTCTCGTCGGCGACGATGATGTCGCCGGGCTTGACGCGCTCGACGAAGGTGGTGTCGAGGTCCTCGAGGCAGTGCTTGGCGAGCTCGGCCGGGTCGGAGGTGTTGAGATAACGGGCCGGGATGATGACATCGGTGTCGATGTCACGGCCGTAGCGGAAGACGGTTCCCTTGAACTGCACGGCATGTCCTTTCGTAGGCGCGGGTTTGGCCATATGCGGTTTATTGTAGCGAAGTCGCGCTAACGGCCGACGGGCAGGCGACGGGCGGGCGGCGGGCGTCTCGGCAAGGGCCCTCTCCCCCGAGTTCGGAAGGCTTCCAAACTTGCGGGCGCTTCTTGCCAAGATGCAGACAGGCCGTTTACCTGCGTGTATATGATACTTAACCAAATTTCGGAAGCCTTCCGAAGTTTGGAAGCCTTCCGAACTCGGGGGGTCGGTGGGAAGACGGACCCTGGCCGCGAGCGCGACCAGGCTGGCGACTACCAGTAAGCCTCGTCGAAGAGAACCGGCCGGGAGGCGGCGAGGGCGGCGCGCTCGCGGCGCATGGTCTGGGCATTGAGCCAGGCGCCGCGCCAGCCGCGGTCCGGATAGCGCTTCTCGTCCACGTCGATAAGCGCATAGCCGCAGGCGTTGACCACACGGCACCCCCCGCTCAGCACCCGCTCCCGCTTGAAGGAGGTTTCGTAGCCCTTGTGCACGTGTCCGTGGACCAGCAGGTCTGGCCGCCAGCGCCTCAGCGCGCCGTTGAAGCACTCGAACCCTCGGTGCGGTAGGTCCTCGAGGTCCCCCACGCCGCGCGCCGGCGCATGGGTAAGCAGGATGTCCACCCCACCGGCCAGGCGCACCTTCGGCTCGAGCTTGAGCACGCGGCGCGCCATCTCGCGCTCGGAGTACATGTTGCGGCCGTCCCGGTAGCGCAAGGAGCCGCCGAGCCCGGCGATGCGCAGGCCGTTCCACACGTAAACGGAGTCCTCGACGCAGATGCAGCCGCCCGGCGCGTGCTTCGCGTACGCGTCGTCATGGTTGCCGCGCACGTAGAACAGCGGCTTGTTGGTCACGGTGACCAGGAACTCAAGATAATCGGCGCACAGGTCGCCGGCCGAGAGGATCAGGTCGACGTCGCTGAAACGCTCCTCGCTGTAGAAGTCCCAGAGGCAGCGCTCCTCGACGTCGGCTATGGCAAGAATCCTCATCGGCCGAGCGCCCCCGGGACCCCGGCCACCTGGACCGCCGCGCGGGCACGGTCGCTGATCTCCCAATCCTGCGGGAAGCCGCCCTCGACGTTGTCGGCCAGCCACGTCATGCCCACGACCTCCGAGCTCGACAACGGCGGGAACCCCGCGAGCTGAATCGTCCCCTGCTGGCTGCGCAACTCCCCCTCGAAGGGATGGATCGCGCCCGAGACGATGCCGTTGCGCAGGAGCGAGACGAGCTTCTTCGAGGTATAGGGAACCTCGGCCGCCAGGTTCACGCCGATCACGCCCGAGCTCATGCCGTACCAGTAGCTCACGGCGCGATCGGAGGCGGCCGACGCGCCGCCAGAGGCGACATCCCACGAGCCGTGCAGCAGGCTGCGGACGATCAGCTCGTAGTAGCGGTCCCAGCGCCACACAGGCGCAGCCACATCGCGCAGGCAGCCGCCCTCCAGGCGATGCAGCCCGTAGGCGTCCGCGGCGTCCCACGGCTTGGCCACGTCCGAGGCGCTCACGACCGAGAGCCGCTGCTCGCGCATGACGCGCACGAGGTCGTCGTCGTTGCCGCGCGACCAACTGAGAACAACGCGCGCCTGCGGGTCCACGATGGAAGCGCCGATGGCAAAGGCGTTTATCTCCGCGATGGTGCCGAGGATGGGGTAATACGCCCGGTAGCCCACGCGATGGTTATCGGCCATGCTCGCCGCAAGGGCCCCGAGCAGGAACTTGGCCTCGTACATCTTGCCGTAGTAGGAGCGCACGAGCTGGTGCGGCAGGCCCACAGAGCAGTTGAGGAAGCGCACGGACGGGTAGCACACGGCCGCTTTAACGGTGAGGTCCATGAGCGAGGGCGAAGTGGTGAACACGACGTCGACGCCGTTTCGCGCGGCGGAGTCGATGGCGTCCATGAAGCCCTTCTCGTCGGCACGGTCCTCGTAGACGCAGGTCCGGACGATGCCGCCGAAGAACTCCTCGAGATACTGCCTGCCGAGGTCGTGGGCATACGCCCAGCCGGAGTCGCGCGTGGAACGGTCGTGGACGAAGCACACGCGCAGCGGGCGGCGGTCGGTATAGGTCGTCTTCCCCATAAAGAAAGCGAGCACCCCGGGAGCCGCCGCCGGAGCGGCGTCCCCGTCCGCGTCGGTCTCGGGCGCCTCCACCATATCGACCTTCTCGTCGTCGGACTTACCCTGCATGACGAGCTCGCGCCAGATGCGCCCCAGGCGGTCGATGACGATCGAGGAGGGCACGTCGAGGATACGGTCCTGGGTATAGACGCCCAGGTAGACGAGCATGGCGTCGGCAGGCGTGATGTCCAGGTGCCGGCCGCCGGCGCGCTCATAGGCGCTCGTGAAGAAGAGATAGCTCTGGCGCAGGTAATCGACTGCGTCTGCGGACCAGGGAGCCGCGAGGTCGCGGCCGAAGGCGGCGGCGAGGCGACGATACGAGCCTTCGCGCGAGAAGTCGATGTCGTAGATGGGGCAAGCGCGCCAAAACTCGCAGAACTCGCCGTACAGGCGGCGCTCGGTCCCCTCCCAACGGCTTGGGTAGAGGCGCGTGACCTCCGCCGTCACGGTGTGGGCGCCCAGGTACTTGAGGACGCTGACGCGCTTATTGCCCTCCTGCACGTAGAAGCGGTGCATGAACTCCGTGACGCGAATGGGGTCCCGGTAACCCTCCTCCACCTGGATATCGT
Source organism: uncultured Atopobium sp. (assembly GCA_964512475.1). GTDB lineage: Bacteria > Actinomycetota > Coriobacteriia > Coriobacteriales > Atopobiaceae > Paratractidigestivibacter. Next base: position 1,017 of record CAZEHG010000039.1, on the reverse strand, counting down.
AGAGACGGGACCATTTGATGGCGAACTCCGACTCGGGGTCGAGGAGCGGCATGAAGGTGCGCGAGAACGCGACCTGCCGACCCCTCGTGACCGTGCCGATGACCATGTCGAGCGGTATCTCGAGCGTGCCGCAGGGCTCGCGGCCGGCGGTCTGGCCCTCGAGGACGATGCCCTCGAGGTCGGTGAGGTACGGGTGGCGGCCCTCGGCGACGGCGCGCCGGGCGTCCTGCTCGCCGCGCTTGAGCGCCTTGCGGTATGCGTCTGCCATGTTCACGCTCCTCACGCTCGGAGACGGGTAGTACGGGGCGGCGAGCCCTCAGAGACACGGGTCGTAGGAAGGGAAAAGGGAAGCGATGCGGACGCAGAGGGGGATCCACGCGCACACGACGGCCCGTATCCCTCAAGACTCGCCGGCCGACACCCGGCAAGGGTCCCCGCCGCCGTGGCGGGAACCCGTCGCCGGGCGAGGCTAGGCACCCATGGTCACGACGACGCGGACGGTCGAGCCGGGCGCCGCCACGGGAAGCACCTTGCCGTCGACCTTCTCGCCGTCGACGGTCACGCAGGCCACGCCCTTCTGCACGTGGTCGGGGTTCTTGACCTCGATCTCGTACGTCGCTCCGCGGTACTTGCGCGTGACGTCGAAGCCGTCCCAGGCTGCCGGCACGCACGGGTCGACCATAAGGCCGTCGAGCGTCGGCTTCATGCCGAGGATGTGCTGCGAGACGTTCACGAAGGTCCAGGCGGCCGTACCGGTGAGCCAGGAGTTCTTGCCCTGGCCGAAGTTGACGGCGTCCTTGCCGGCGACCATCTGCGAGTACACATAGGGCTCGGTCGCATGACGCGCCGCCTTGTCCTGCAGGAAGGCGGGGCAGATCTTGCGGTAGACCTCGAAGGCGCGGTCGCCGTGGCCGACCTGCGTCTCGGCGATGGAGACCCAGGGGTTGTTGTGGCAGAAGATTCCGCCGTTCTCCTTGTAGCCCGGCGGGTAGCTCGAGACCTCGCCGAGCTCCTTGT
>CAZEHG010000038.1:0-13341 GCA_964512475.1 uncultured Atopobium sp. | reverse complement strand
GTCCCAGGTGTGGGTGCCGACCTGGTTGCCCTCCTCGACGATGCGCTTCTCGACGGGCCGAGGCCACGCGCCCCTCCTCGAAGAGCTGCAGCAGCGCGGCGTCGGCGTCGGCGCCCTCCAGACGGCAAAGCGCCGCGGGGGCGGCTGCCCAGAGCGTGTGCCCGAGGCCGAAGAGGGCGTCGGCCGCGCGGTCGTCGTCAAGCGCGCAGGCGACCCATTCCCCCGCGGCGATGGCCGAGGCGATGGCGGCAAGGGCGTCGTCGCCGGCCAGGGGCGCGGGGATGGTCAGGGTGCCGGGCGCATCGTCTCCGGCGGCGGGCTCGCCGGCCGGCGCGGAGGCGTTGCCCGGCGCGGCCGTGGCGCCCTTCTTGCCCGAGAGCTTGGCCAGGCGCCCCGTCTGCGGCATCCGCCGAAACACCCGCTGGTAGAATTGGCCGCGGACATCCCATCCTAAGGAGGCTGAATGCTGGACTACACCGACGACAGGGACCTCACGGGCATCAAGCTGCTGACCGTCGACATGGACCTCACCCTACTCGCCGACGACGGCTCGCTGCCCGGGGGCATGCCGGCGCGCATCGAGGCCCTCGACCGCGCGGGCGTCGTCTTCTGCCCCGCGAGCGGCCGGCCGGTGCCCACGCTCGAGCTCGCCTTCCCGGAATCTGCCGGGCTCATCGCGACCTGCGGGGACAACGGCGGAAACGTCGTCTACCGGGGCGAAACCGTCTACCGCGACCGCCTCGAGCCCGCGCTCTGGCGCGAGGTCGCGGCGCGCGCCGTCACCTATGCGGACAACGTGCCGGTGCTGTGCTGCTATGACCACGCCGTCTGCCTCGAGCGCGACCGGGCACACTTCGAGAGCGTCTACAAGTACTACAAGGACATTCGCTGGGTCGCGTCCTACGACGACGTCGACGACGAGGCGGACAAGTTCAGCTTGCTCTTCCCCGCCTACGACGCCGAGCCGGCGTTCAGGTCCATCTACCAGCCCGAGTTCGGCGAGAAGCTCTATGCCACGAACGCCGGTCGCGAATGGATCGACTTCATGAACCTGGGCGTCTCCAAGGGCGAGGGCGTGGCCCACCTGTGCGAGCGCCTCGGCATCGACGTCGCGGACGCCGCGGCCGTCGGCGACACCTACAACGACATCCCGATGCTCGAGCGCGTCGGCCACAGCTTCATCGTGGCCAACGCCGAGGCCCACATGGAGGCCCATGCCCGTTTCCGCGTCCCCTCCAACAACGACCGCGGCGTCGCCGTCCTCATCGACGCCATCCTCGCGGCAAAGGGCGCGGCGTAGTCTCGGCCGGGCGCCGGTCGCGCCGAGAACAAAACAAAGGCCCCGGGGTGGCATGGTGAACTGCCCCGGGGCCTTATTCTTGCCGCGCGACATGGCTCGCGGAAAGAAGCGATGTGAATAAAAGCGCAGGCCCGGTTTCCTGTCGGAGAGGGGGTCGACGGGCCTGCGCAGTCCTGCAGCGGCGGATCCCGGCGAAGGAAGAGGAGAGGGATACCGGGGGCCGCCGCGATATTAGGCGGAGAGCATCTCGATGAGCTTGTCGAAGCCGTATACCTCGAGGGCGGACTCGCCGGCGTCCAGGCGGGCCGCGATGAGCTCCTCCTTGTGGTGCTTGGCGAGGGCGGCGGCGAAGACCTCGTCGGCCTCGGCGGCCGGCACGATTACGACGCCGTCGCAGTCGCCGAAGACGATGTCGCCGGGCTCGACGACAACGCCGCCCGCGACCGCGCGCTCTTCCACCTTGCCGAGGCTCGCCTTGACGGTCCCCGCGGGGTTGAGCCCGCGGGTGAAGACGGGAAGCCCCAGCTCAACGATATCGTTGCGGTCGCGGCAGGTGCCGTCGATCACGACGCCGGCGATGCCCTTAGCCAGGCACGCGTGGGCCATCATGTCGCCGAAGTGGCCCGCGGCGTAGCCGCCGCAGTCGAACACGAGCACGTCACCGGGACGGGCTGCGTCGATCCCCTGGTAGAGCGCCAGGTTGTCGCCCGGGTAGCAGCTCACGGGCAGCGCGCGGCCGACCATCTTCATGGACGGGTCGAGGGGCTTTATGCCCGGGTCCATGACGCCGCCGGCGGGGTTGTTGTCGGCGATGTTGCCGCACGGGAGCTGCGGGAGCTCGGCGCGCTTCTCGGAAGTCAGTTCCATGTCCTACGCCTCCTCGTCCAGGCTCGCGCCGTTCGTCTCGATCAGGTGCTTGTACCAGGCGAAGGAGTCCTTCTTGGTGCGCTCGAGGGTGCCCACGCCGTCGTTGTCCTTGTCCACGTAGATGAAGCCGTAGCGCTTGCGCATCTCACCGGTGCCGGCGCTCACGATGTCGATGGGTCCCCAGTAGGCGTAGCCCATGATGTCCACCCCGTCGCGGACGGCCTCTCGCAGGGCAAGCAGGTGCTCGCGCAGGTAGTCGATGCGATACTGGTCGTGGATGCGTCCGTCCTCGGCGACGACGTCCTCGGCGCCCAGACCGTTCTCCACCGGGAAGACCGGGACCTGGTAGCGGTCGTAGATCTCGTTGCAGGTGTAGCGGAAGCCCACGGGGTCGATCTGCCAACCCCACTCGCTCGTCTTGAGGTACGGGTTCGGCGTGCTGAACTCTCCGCCGGTATCGAAGAAGCTCGGTTTGCCGGCCTCGTGCGTGGAGGTGCGGTAATAGCTGAACGCCACGAACTCGCTCGTGTTGTTGGCAATAAGCTCCAGGTCACCCGGCTCGATCTGGATGTGGACGTCGTTTTCCTCCCACAGACGGTAAATGTAGCCCGGGTAGTAGCCGCGCACCATGACGTCCGAGTAGAAGAGCGACTTTCGGCGGATGTCCATGGTCTCGAAGACCGACTCCGGGCGGCAATCGTAGGGATAGATGTTCGACAGCGAGAGCATGCAGCCTATCTTGGCGTCCGGGATCATCTGGTGGCAGAGCTGGTTTGCGCGCGCCGAGGCCACGAACATGTTGTGGGCCGCCTGGTAGATGAGCTGCTTGGGGTTGGGCTCGGTCTCGTCGAAGATCACGCCTGCCACGTAGTCCGCGTTGCGGCGCATGTTGTTGATCTCGTTGAAGGTGAGCCAGAGCTTCACCTTATTGGCATAGCGGGCAAAGATCACCTTGCAGTAACGCTCAAAGAACTCGATGAGCCTGCGGTCGCGCCAGCCGCCATAGGCCTCCACCAGGTGCATTGGGGTCTCGTAGTGGCTGATGGTCACCAGGGGCTGGATGCCGTGCTCGAGAAGGCAGTCGAAGAGACGGTCGTAGAAGGCAAGGCCCGCCTCGTTCGGCTCGGTCTCGTCGCCGTTGGGAAAGATGCGGCTCCAGGCGATGGAGGTGCGAAACACCGTGAAGCCCATCTCGGCGAACATGGCGATGTCCTCGGGATAACGGTGATAGAAGTCGATGGCGACCTCATGGGCGTTGTACTCGCCGGGTTTGGGGCGCCCGCCGAACTTGTGGTGGATGCCGTCGGGGAAGCACGACGCAAGGTCCACGCCCTTACCGTCGACCCAGCCGCCCTCGCACTGGTTGGCGGCCACAGCGCCGCCCCAGAGGAACCCCTCGGGGAACTCCGCGCGATAGCGATTCTCAAGCTCCATTGCGATTAGGCCTCCTTGGCGACCAGGGACTCGTCGAAGCCCAGGACAAAGGTGACGGCGGCGGAGACCAGGATGGCGACGATGATGCCGATGAGCATGGCGACGAAGGTGTCCTGGAAGATGGGCAGCGCCATGACGGTGGAGTAGCCCATGGCGTAGGCGCGGGCGCCGAGAAGCGCGGTGATCACGCCGCCGACGGCGCCGCCGGCGGAAACGCCGACGAGGGGCTTCTTGAGGCGGAGGTTGACGCCGTAGATGGCGGGCTCGGTGACGCCGGCCACGATGCAGCCGAAGGCGAGCGAGAAGCACTCGGAGCGGAAGGCCGCGTCCTTGGCGCGCAGGCCGACGCCCAGGCAGGCGCCGCCCTCAGCCATGTTGTGCAGGATGAAGGAGGGGCGGAAGATCGGGTCGTAGCCGGGGTTGGCGATGGACTGGGCCATGAAGGGGCTGATGGCGTGGTGCATGCCGGTCATGACCAGGTAGGGCATGACGCCGGCGAGAAGGGCCACGGCCACGGGGCCGGCGGTGGAGCCGAGGAAGACGAAGATGCCGGAGATGGCGGAGCCCACGTTGTAGCCGAGCGGGCCGAGCACCAGGAAGCCGAGGATCATCGTGAGGCCCATGGTGAGCGAGCCCACGAGGACCGGGCGCAGCACGCTCGGGATGACCTTGTTCAAGCCCTTCTCAATGAAGTAGGCGGCAAGCGCGATGAGAAGCGCGGGCAGGAGCTGCTGCTGGTACTTGATGAGCTCGAGCTGGAAGCCGAGCAGGTCGATCGAGCCCTTGTCGGCCACAAGGGTCATGAAGGCCGGGGTGAGCATCGAGGCGGCGCCGGCCATGGCGTAGATCGGGGTCGCGCCGAGCTTGACCGCGGCGCCCCAGGCCACGAAGATGGGCATGAAGTAGAACGGGGCGTTGGCGACCCAGCCGAGGACGGTGTAGGTGCCGGTCTCGAGGAACGCGGGCCACGCGTAGCCGACGAGCAGCAGGATGACCTTGAGCATGCCGCCGCCGATGAGGCCGGGGACGAGCGGGGTCACCGCGGAGGCGACGTAGCCGATCACGGCGTCGAGCACGTCCTTGGGCGTGAGGGCCTTCTTGCCCTTGGCCGGGGCGGCCGCCTCGGAGGAGGACTTGCCGCCCTTGGCGGCCTCGAACATGGCCGCGGCGTCCTTGTAGACGCCGATGACGTTTCCGCCGAGGACGACCTGCTGCTGGCCTGCCGCGTTGATGATGCCGAGGACGCCGTCGATCTTCTCGATGGCTGCCTGGTCGGACGCGTCGTCGTCAACGAGGACGAAGCGCAGGCGCGTGGCGCAGTGGGTGACGTCGGAGATGTTGGCCATACCGCCGGACGCGGCGACGATCTGCTCGGCAACGCTCTTGTAGTCCATTGCCTTTCCTTCCTTCGCGGGTATCGGTGGCGCGGCGCTGGCCAGCTTGCGCTTCTTGCTGATTCGAATGATACGCAAGGAGAAATCGACAATAAAACGAATTATTATCGTTATAGATATTCACGGTCCTGTTTATTTAGCGAGAAGGGCACCCTATGACGCGCGACCTCATCGACACGTTCCTGGCGGTGTACGAGTGCCGCAACCTGACGGCTGCGGCGCGCAGGCTGTTCTCGACGCAGAGCACGGTGAGCCACCGCGTGGCGCTGCTCGAGGAGGAGGTGGGGGCTCCCCTCTTCTCGCGCGGGCGCGGCCAAAGGAGCGCCGAGCCCACCGCCGCCGGCGAGAGATTCGTCGAGCTCGCCCACCAATGGCTCGCGCTCTACGACGCGACGGAGGCCGTGGCCTCGGCGACCACGCGCACCGAGGTGGTCGTGGGCGGGGCGGACCTTATCAACAACTTCACCTTCGCGCCGCTCTACCACTCCATCATCGAGCGCTACGACCAGATCCGCCTGCGCGTGAGGACCCACCACTCCGGCGAGCTCTACGACATGATCGAGAACCGCGGCGCCGACGTGGGCTTCGCGTTCGCGCGCCTGAACTACCCCGACGTGGTCGCGACGCCGCTCTACCGCGAGGAGATGTACGTGATCTCGAGCAGAGAGAGCGGCTACGGCGAGGCCGTGCGCGCGGCGGACCTTCCGCCAGAGACCGAGATCTACCTGCAATGGAGCACGAATTACGCGACTTGGCATAACCGCCACTGGCCCCAAGGCCGGCACCTCATCCACGCGAGCACGGGCACGCAAGCGCTCGGCTTCCTCGACGTGCCGGGGCGCTGGGCAGTGGTGCCCTGGAGCCTCTACGAGTCTCTCGGCGAGAGGAGCGGCCTTGCGCTCTCCCGACTTGAGGAGCGCGCGCCCGAGCGCACCTGCTACCGGCTCGCGCGGCGCGGCGGCACCATATCGGCGCGCGCCGAGGCGGTGGCGGCCTTAAACGCCGAGGTCGACCTCTATGTGCAGACGCTCATCGAGACCACGGCGGCGATAAGCGCGCCCTGAGGCGGCGCCGGCGGCGCGCCACAGGGTACAAGGCCTAGGTGCCCAGCGACTCCGCGAGGCCCTCGAGCCAGGTCATCGCCATCGCCGGGGTGGCCGTGGCGACCGTCGCGTGGGCGCGGAGCTCCTCGTCGTAGGTAACGAGCAGGTCGGCGCCCGAGCGCATCGCGGCGGCGATGACCAGATCGTCCCCGTAGTCCCCATGAAGCTTACGCTGCTTGCCCGCGAGCCAGACGTCCGTGTGGTCGCACGGGACGGCGGTCGCAAGATCGGCCATATGGTCGACGCACGCCCACGCGGTCACCTTCGCGGCGCCCGCTGCGCTCTCGCTCAGCTCGCCGCCATGAGCCGAGCGAGAGCGCATCTTGAAGTCGCGGGAGATCACATAGAAGAGATCCTTCGATGCCGTCACCGGGTAGGCAATCTCCGCGTCTCTCTCGACAGCAAGGATCAGCAGGTCACGGGTCTCGTCATGCCCGGAGCGCCCGGAAAGAAAGTATGCGATCCAGACGTTTGTGTCCAAGAGGAGCAGCGGGCATCCCGTGCTCATCGGACCCACCCCATGAGCTCGGCGAACTTCTCGTCATACGCGAAGTCCCTCAGCTCGTCGAGCGAGAGAGAGGCGGCGACAGAATCGCAAGCCGAACCAAACGGTGCGCAGGCGTCCTCAAACAGCGTCGCGCCTTTATCCACAAGCGTGAGCTTCCTCGCACGCTCCGCCTCGGCGGCGCGGTCCTTCTCTGCCTTGGCGTCGGGAAAGAGCGCGGACAGGAGCCTCGCGGGGCTGTCCGCGCACTTGGCCGCGAGCTCATAGAGGGCCCGCACGCCTTCCGTGGGCGAGAGCCCCGCCGAGGCAAGGCCTTCATCCCCCAAACGTTTGAGCACAGGGTCGATCCGGGCGTTGACCTGCGCGGTCGCCGTTGCCGACATACATGCCCCCTTTTCCCGAAAAGATAGCTGGAAACAGTGTAAAGCATGTAAAGCAGTTTTGGGCGGATCAATGGCAAACGACCTGACACGTGCCCGCAGCAGGCAAGGAGCTCCGGTCTTCTCGCCACAGAAGTACGGCGCCGGCGACGCTCGTTGAGCCCGATGCCACAGAAGCGCTCCCCCGACGACGTTAGGATGTCTCCGAGGGAGCGCTTCTGTGGCGCGCCGCGGGCTGCATGCCGCCCGCAGCGCATATTTGTGGCGAGAAACTCGGCAGGCGTCGCCGTGGGCGCGGCCCTAAGGCGAGACGCCCGGAACCGGCCGCGGCCCTAGCCGCTACAGCACGTGCACGTCCTCAGGCCCGAACTTGACGAAGGCCTCGTCGCCCACCTCGTAGATCTTGTGGTTCTTCGGGTTGAAATCGGTGATCTTCACGAGCGTGTCGCCAACCATGACCTGGTAGTTCTGGTAGTTGCCCATAAAGCGCGAGAGCGTCACGCGGCACGGCAGGCAACCCTCGTCGGCGAGCGTCGCCGCCTCGGGGCGCAGCACGAGCACGCAGGGGTCGCCTTCGGACAGGTGGCCCACGCTGCCGACCTCGACGCCATGCCCCTCGATCGTCGCCAGCCCAGCATCCCCGTCCTTCTTCGCAAGCGTGCCGCGAAGGAAGTTCGACTCGCCGATGAAGTCGGCCACGAACTCGTCGGCAGGGTGGTAGTAGACGGTGTGCGGGTCGCCGACCTGGTCGATCACGCCCTTCTTCATGACGATGACGTTGTCGGAGAGCGCCATGGCCTCGGATTGGTCGTGTGTGACGTAGATGGCCGTGATGCCCGCCTCCTGCTGGATGCGGCGGATCTCGTTGCGCATATCCACGCGCAGCTTCGCGTCCAGGTTGGACAGCGGCTCGTCGAAGAGGAGCACCCCCGGCTCGAGCACGAGCGCGCGGGCGAGCGCCACGCGCTGCTGCTGGCCGCCCGAGAGCTGGTTGGTCATCCGGTCTTCCATACCCTCGAGACCTACCATGCCGAGGATGCCGTGGACCTTCTCCGCGATCATCTCGCGGCTCATCTTGCGCAGCTTCAAGCCGTAGGCCACGTTGTCGAAGATGTTGTAGTGGGGCAGCAGCGCGTAGCTCTGGAACACCATCGCGGTGTCGCGCTTGTTGGGCGTGAGCTCGTTGATGGGCTCGCCCCCCAGGTAGATCTCGCCCTCGTTGGGGCTCTCGAAGCCCGCGATCATGCGCAGAATCGTGGTCTTGCCGCATCCGGAGGGCCCGAGCAGCGTCACGAACTCGCCGGGCGCAATCTCGATGTTCGCGTCGTGGACGGCATAGAAGTCCTTGCCCGTCTTCGGGTCCTGGTAAATCTTGGACACGTGCTCGAGGCGCACGCCCTTCTTCTCTTTTGCCATGGTCTAGTCCTCCTCGGGCTGGGTCTTCTTGCTGGTGCCGAAGTGCTTGATGGCCAGGTTCATGAGCAGAACCGAGCCGTAGGTGATGGCGATGAGGATCGTGGCGAAGGCGCACGCGATTCCGTAGTTGCCCTTCTCGGCGAACTCGTTGATCTGCACGGTGATGAGCAGGAACTGCGGGGTCACGAGCAGGATGATCGCGGAGATGGCGGTGATGGAGCGCACGAAGGCGGTGACGAGGCCGCTGAAGAACGAGTCCTTGATCAGCGGCAACGTGACGGTGCGGAAGACCGTGAAGCTGTCGGCGCCCATGTCGTAGGCGGACTCCTCGATTGACTTGTCTATCTGGCGCAAAGCCGAGATGCCCGAGCGGGTGCCCGTGGGCAGCGAGCGCACGATGAAGACGATGATGAGAACGGCGGCCGACCCGTAGATGCCCTGGAGGATCCCCGTATGGAAGATGCCCCCCGAGAAACCGCGGATGTAGCCCACGCCGAGAACGGTTCCGGGCACGGCCATGGCGAGCATGCTCACGGCCTCGATGAAGCCCTTCGACTTGAAGTCGCGCTTGACCACGAGATAGCTGATGATCATCGAGAGGATGGCCGTGATAGGCGCCGAGACGAGCGAGAGCACGAAGGAGTCGCGGAACGCCTGCAGGCCGTGGTACTTGGTGAAGACCTGCTCGAACCACTTGGTCGTCAGGCTGAAGTCGTAGCCCCAGGTCTTGAAGAGCGCGCCGAAGGGGACGCAGAGATACATGACCACGACGAAGACGGCCAAAAGCGAGCAGGCGCCGGCGAGCGGCAGGCGCACCGAGCGGTCGGTGATGAGCATACGCTGGCGGCTCGCCTTGCCCGAGAGGGTGGCCGTGGACTTGGCCTCGAGGACGTACTTCTGCACCACGAACATGAGCAGCGTGATGCACAGCAGCACGACGGCCATCGCCGCGGCGCCCTGCTTGTCGTAGGCGCCGGTGATCTGCAGGTAGATGGTGGTGGCGAGCGTGTCGTAGGAGCCGCCGATGATCATCGGGTTCGCGAAGTCGGCGATCGACTCGATGAAGGTGACGAGAAACGCGTTGCCGAGGCCCGGCAGGATCAGCGGCAGCGTCACCGAGGTGAAGACCTTCCAGCGCGAAGCGCCCATATCGCGCGCGGCCTCCTCGAGCGAGGGGTCGATGTTCTTGAGCAGGCCCTTGAGCATCATGTAGCACACCGGGAAGAACGTGAGCGTCTGGACGACGAAGATGCCCCAGAAGCCGTAGACCGAGTTGTCGTAGATGCCCAGCAGGTAGCGCGTGACCAGGCCCGCCTTGCCGAAGAGCATGATGATGGAGAGCGAGAGCACGAACGGCGGCGAGACCACCGGCAGCATGCTCACGACCTTGAAGAGCCCGCTCATGAAGCGCGTGCTCAGCTTGACGTAGACCTCAACGTAGGCGAAGAGCAGCCCCACGAGCGCGCTCACGATGCTCACGAGAAAGCCGACCGCGAGCGTGTTCGTGATGGCACTGGTAAAGGTCGGCATCGCGAGCACGCGCGCGAAGACGGACAGGCTCGGGCCCGACTCCGTGAGGAAAGAGTCAACCAGAAGGATCGCCAGCGGGTAAAGGATGAACAGCGTCAGAAACGCGATGAGCACGACGATCGTCGTGACCATGATGGGGTCGCCCATCAATTTCTTTCTGTCGAGCGTGGCCCCTTGGTCTTTTGCCATGCGCTCCCCCTTCCTGCAACGCGAACGCCGAGAAGGGCGCTGCCCCTCTCGGCGTCGCTGTCCAGCTAGTCAAACGCCCGCGAGCGTTACTCGGTCTGGAAGCGGTCGTCGCCGCCGCCGAGGGCCTGCATGACCTCCTCCACGTAGGTCTTCGTGTTCGCCTTGGCGTCCTCGAAGTCGTAGTCCATGACGTTGTTCGGGTCGAGGCCGTACTCGGAGGCCACGGCAGGCTGCTCGACGTTGTCGAGCACGAGGAACTGATAGGAGCCGTTCTGGGCCGCGAGCTCGACGCATTCCGGGGAGAGCGCGTACTCGATCCAGAGCTTGGCGGCGTTCGGGTGCTTGCAGCCCTTGAAGATGGCCGTGGCGCCGACTTCGCAGGAAGTGCCGGACTCCGGGATCTGCAGGCCGATGTTGCCGTAGCCGTTGTCCTCGATCTGGTAGATACCGTCGTGGAGGAAGCCCAGGCCGATCGTGCACTCGCCGGTGCCGATGTTCTTGGAGGGGCCGGAGCCGGACTTGGTGTAGACGGCGATGTTCTTATCGAGGTTGACGAGGAACTGGATACCCTCGTCGTGGCCGTACTTCTGGATCGCGGTGTTGATGATGAGCTTGGCCGTGCCGGCGGTGTTGTAGTTCGACGACCAGATCAGGCCCTTGTACTTCTCGTCGACCAGGTCCTTGAAGTCCTTCGGCGCGTCGAGGCCCTTGCGCTCGAGCTCGTCCTTGTTGTACATGATGCCGAGAAGGCCCGTGTAGATCCCGTACCAGTTGCCGTCGGCGTCCTTGTACTTGTCCTTGAGGATGTGGGAGGCGTTGACGGCCTCATAGGGCTCGAGCAGGCCCTCGCCGGCGGCGACGTTGTAGGGATCGGTCGTCCCGCCGAACCAGACGTCGCCGGTGGGGTTGCCGTTCTCTTCCTCGATCTTGGCCTGGACTTCGCCCGTGGAGAGGCGCTGGGACTGGACCTCGATGCCATAGAGCTCCTGGAAATGCTCACAAGCGGCGGTCAGGTACTCCTCCTCGCAGGAGCCGTAGACGACGAGCGAGCCCTCCTCCTTGGCGGCGGCGACGAGGTCCTCAGAGGCGCCGACCTTGTCCTCGGAGGCGCCGGAGGCGCCGTCCTTGGAGTCGGAGGCGTCCGAGCCGCCGCAGCCCGCAAGGCCGAGGCCGGCCGCGCACACGCCGGCGATCTCCAGGAAATTCCTGCGCGTCAGATTGCTCATGTGATTCTTCCCTTCTACGCCGGGGCCCCAGCCCCGGATTACCAGCCGCCAGCAGAGCTCGCGGCGCCCTTGCAGCCCCTTATACCGCGCTTATACTCAGCTTAAAATGAAATATCGGATGAACGGTAGGGTTTACAGGCCGCCAACTGCCCGTTTTATGGTACGCAGGGTCGGCGAGCGGTCGTCCGGCAAGCACGTTGCCTAATCAGGATACCGTATGCCCGGCACAGAGAACTCCGCGACGGCACCGGCGCCGCGACGGGTGCACCGTCGGCCACGGCGCGCCACGAAGGACGAGGCCCGCGGCGCCGGAGCGCACGTGCTACCGCATCGAGCGCCGCGGCGCGAGGACCTCCAGAAACGCTGAGGCCGTCGCCGCCCTCAACGCCGAGGTGGAACTCTACGTCCAGGCCCTCATCGAGACGAGTCCCGCGATCAGCGCGCCGTGACGCGGCGGCAACGCACGGCCCAATGTCGGGCCTCGAGCCCCTCCAGCCAGGCCATGGCCATCGAAGGCGTCACGGTGGCGACGGTCGCGTGGGCGCGAAGCTGTTTTTGCAAAGCATGTAAAGCAAGGTCGCGCTGGCCGTCAGCATATTTGCGCATCCCCTTGCAATCCCACGTGCTCTCGCAGGGGTATTCTGAACATGTTTGTGTCACCAACGAGAGGATAAGCCCATGCCCGCCATCATCTGCCACCACATCTTCGGCGAGGACGCGGCAGGCACGCTGCCGGCCGGGCTGGTCGAGGGAGAAGAGGAGCTTCTCGCCTTCCTCCTGGGCAACCAGGGGCCCGACCCCCTCTTCGCGCGCTTCTCGACGCTCCCCTCACGAGCCGCTGCGCTCCATGCCCTCTGCCACCAGATGCATGAGAGCGAGTGCGCCGAGGCGCTCCTCACTTTCCGGGCCGGCGTCGAGCATCTACCCCGGGAGGATGAGCGCATCGGGCGCGCCTTCGTGCTCGGGCTTCTTGCCCACTACCGCCTCGACAGCATCGCCCACCCGTTCGTTTTCGCGCAGCAGCAGGCGCTCGCCGAGGCCGCGCCCGAGCTTGCCGACTCGCACAACGAGCTCCACGGCCTCATTGAGTCCGACATCGATTCCTGGATCCTCTGGGAGAAGCGCCGCGTCACCGTCCTCGAGCGGCCCGCCCACAAGAACCTCATGCGCACGGCGAGGATCGAGCGCGTCGCGAGCGCGCTCTTCTCGCAGGTGGCGCTCGGCGTGTTCGGCTGCGAGCTCAATGCCGAGGAGTACGCCGCCTGCGTGCGCGACTACGAGCTCGAGTATCGCCTGATCGACCCGGCAAACGGCGCGTTCGCGCGCGCGGCGGGCGTTCTCGAGCGGCTAGTCAAGCCCCACTCCCTCGCCCAGGCAATGGCCCACCGCGTGGTCAGGACATGCGACTGCCCGGCGGCCAACCTCGAGGGCGGCCTTTGGCTCGACCCAGCGGACTCGATGCCGCGCCGCGAGAGCTTCGCGGACCTCTTCGAAGCCGCCCTCGCCGGCTATCCCGACCTCGCCGAGGCCTTCGTGCGCGGCCGGCTCGACCTCTCCGTCAACTACAACGGCCGCCGCATCGGCTAAGGGGCCGGCAACGCCGTCGCAGGCCCGATTTGGGCGAAAAAACGCAGACACCCCTACGCGCGACGCACCAAAGCGGGGCCCCGGTGTCCCAAAAAACTCGTTCCACCAGAAAAGCTACGTCCCCAAACCCCTCATTAGAGCCAGATAAGGCTGCCTGAGGAGGCGGGAGGCGCGCCTGCATCGCCCGGCGCGGAGGAGACACCCGCCCAGTCGACGGAGTCCTCGAGCCACGGCCGCTGCGTCTCGGAAGCGTCGCGGAACGGTTGGTCGCAGCCGTCGACGACCCACACGAGGCCCTCGGGCTCGGGGCCGCGGCGAGCGCCGCGGCCCGAGACGATCCGGATGTCTCCCGACGCGGGCATCTTAGATCCCCAGCTCTGCTGCCACTTCGTCGACGCACGCCATGGCAT
>CAZEHG010000037.1:0-13389 GCA_964512475.1 uncultured Atopobium sp. | reverse complement strand
CCGTGCCCGCGAACGCCAGGATGAGCGTCATGCACATGGTGCCGATCATGTCGCGCCCGATGGTCATGCCGCTCCTCACGATCTGGCGCCCGTCGATCCCTTCGTGCAGGCGCGCCATCTCGAACAGCGAGCTCGCGACGGACATGCACATGTCCATGACGGCGCCGAGCGCGGAGATGACGACGCCGACGAACATGATCTGACCTACGTCGAGCCCCGTGCCCGTGTGGATGGCAAGAAGTTCCTCGGCCTCGTCAAGGTTGTAGCCGGAGAGCTTCATGGCGCCGGAGAACACGAGGTAGAGCACGACGGCCACGAGCACGCCCGCCATAGTCGACGTCATGGCCGCGAAGGTCTTCCGCGAGATACCGTTGAGAAGGACCATGTTGAGGACCGTGATGACAAGCGCCGTGAGGCAGCCCATGAGGATAGGCGAGCCGCCATGGTAGATGGCAGGGAGCAGGAACTCCATGATGGTGAAGAGAGAGAATGCCAGGCCGACGAGGCTCTTCAGCCCCTTCTTGCCCCCGACGGCCACCATGATGACGGCGAAGAGGCCGAGGATCGCCGCGATGGGGACAGCCCGGTCGTAGTTGAAGATGCTGTAGAACGGCTGCACGCTCTCCTGCGGGTCGTCGATCTTGACCACCACCGCCATGCCCTCGCTCGCCTCGATGTTGTGCGTCGCCGAGAGGTCGTTCGTGACCTCGACCTCCTCGCCCGCGTGGTCACCCGATGTAATGAGCACGACGAGCTTCTGGGTGCCGAGGTTGCGGTCGACCGAGCCGTCCCAGGCAACGGTGCTCGACTCGACCTTCTCGACGACGCCCTTGGCGTAGCTCGTGCCCTCGACGGTGTAGATGAGGTAGTCGATGGGATTCGCCGCGTTCCAGGCGAGAACCGCGGCGACGAAGACGGTCATGGCGGCGGCCACGGCGAGCGCCCCGTTGCCGATGGAGAGGAATCGCTTGATTGCCCGCATGGGGAATATCCTTTCGCGCCCGAGGCCGGGCGCCCCTCTTCCCGGGGCGCCCGGCCTTAAGGCAGAGCTGTTGTCGTGCCGAACCAGC
The DNA here is from genome assembly GCA_964512475.1 of uncultured Atopobium sp. Taxonomy (GTDB): domain Bacteria; phylum Actinomycetota; class Coriobacteriia; order Coriobacteriales; family Atopobiaceae; genus Paratractidigestivibacter. The sequence goes on along the minus strand of CAZEHG010000037.1, from coordinate 12,319 downwards.
GCGCCTAGCTAGCCGCGGCGACGGTGCAGGTACACGCCCGCGCCGAGCGCGACGACCGCCGCGACGAGCGCGCACCCGATGGCCGGGGCGGCGAGGTCGCCGGTCTTCGGCAGGCTGCCCTTGCCGTTGGTCTTGGTGCCGGCGGCCTTGTTGGCATCGCCGTTCTGGGTGCCGTTGCCGGTGCCCTTGTCCTGGGTGCCGTCGCTGGTGCCCTTGTCCTGGGTGCCGTCGCTGGTGCCCTTGTCGTCGGAACCCTTGTCGGTATCGCCCTTGTCGTCGGAGCCGTCGTCCTGGCCCGCCTTCTTGAGCGTGAACTGATCGAACTGCTTGAGGGAGCCGTCGGTGTCCTGGTAGTAAGAGGTGAAGACGATCGAGCCGTTGGAGACCTCGACGTTCGTGATGGACGGCATGTTACCCTGCCAGTCGACCGCGGAGAACGTCGGCAGGCCCTGGGCAAGCGAGCTGTTCAGGCGGTAGTACTTGGAACCGGAGGCGGAGTCGGCGGTGAGGTAGAAGACCTGGCCCTCCTCGGCGGTCTGCTCGGAAGGCGCGGACTCGCCCTTGCTCACGTCGTAGCCGTCGGGGATGACCGGGTTCGTCCCCTCCATCAGATAGGTGCGGGTGTAGTGGTGGTCGTGGCCCATGAGCACGACATCGACACCGAGCTCGCTGAAGACCGTCGAGAGCTCCTGACGACGCTGAACGATGTCCTTGTCCGCGTAGTGGTTGGCCACGGAATAGGTGGAGTGGTGGAAGCTCGCGACCGTCCAGACGGCATCCGGGTTGGCGGCGATGGCCTGCTCCATGAACTGCTTGTGCTCGGCCGTGCTCGTGTTGTTGGAGTTGAGGGACATGAACAGCACGCCGTTGTAGGTAAACCAGTAGTCGCCGCCCTGCGAGCCCGCGCCGGTGGTCTGACCGAGGTCGGACACGTTGGGGTTGTTGAAGTAATCGCTGTAGCGGGTGTTCGCCTCGGCGTGAGAGCCCTCATCGTGGTTGCCGACCTCATTGGCGGTGGTCATAGTGCGTAGGGCATCGGGGGCCAGGTACGCGTCGTACTCCGAGTCGGTCTTGGAGCCGTCGTAGTTGTTGATCTGGTCGCCCATGGAGAACAAGAAGCTCGTGCCGTCGAATGTCTCCTGCGCCGCCGCCATCATGGCGCTCCAGCCCTCGGCGTCCGAGCCGGTGTTTCCGGAGGCGCCGATCTGCGGGTCGCCGGCCACCAGGAAGCTGAACGCGGAGCCGCTGCCGAAGGAACCGGTGGTGAACTCATAGGCGTCGGACCAAGCGTCGTCGTTGCCCACGCGGTACACGTAGGTGGTGTTGGCGGAAAGGCCGTAGATGGTCGCCTTGTTCGAGTTATAGCCCTCGCGCTGGGCCGTGGCCTGCGTGGCCACGACGCTCTTGACACCGTCGGCGCCCTCGGGGAAGGCGTCTCCCTCCTGGTAGCCCGCCGGGGCGGCCACGTACTGGACATACGAGGTGCCGGAAGAGGTCCCGAGCCAGTTCAGGCTGCGCTGGGACTCCGTGGCACCGATGCCCAGGAAGGTGTCGATGACCTCGTCGGAAACGGGGGCCGTGTCGTCGGATCCCGAGGAGGCAAGCAGCGAGAGGCTCGTCATGTCGAAGTACACGTCGGAGCTCTCCGCGCGGCCGTTGTGGACCTCGACGGTGAGCACGTTGCCCGTGGCCTTGAGCTCCAGCGAGCTGATGTCGCTGAAGTCGATGGTGCCCGTCTTCGGGGCTGCCGCGTTGGAGCCGCCGTAGTTGGTCGTGCCGTAGACGGAATCGGTTCCGCCATAGACGTAGTTGTCGAACTCGCCGATCACGTGGCCGTTGACCGCGACGATAGCGGCGTCGTCATAGACGACCTCGCCGACGATCTTGGCGACGGCGGAGACATCGGCGACGTCGAAGGTGGTGCGGAAGTAGTAGACCGGTATGTCCTTGCCGGCGTCGTCGCCCTCGGCGATGTACTGCGTCAGCAGGTTCTTGGGCGTGCATCCGCCGCCCAGGTCGGCGATCTTGCCCTTCTTGGCGCCGAAGCTGCCGGAGGTCGACTTCCAATCGATGTCGGTCGTGGTGGCGTCGGTCGTCCACGCTTCGCCCGGCTGGACGTTCGCGTCGCTGTACTGCCAGGTGGTGACGCCGGACTCAACGACCTTCGCGCCCACCGCGGTGGCGACATCCTCGGCATACGCCAGCTGGCCGAACCCGACCGCGGCGAACGCACCGACCACCATCAGGATCGCGCCCGCCATCGCAACGAGCCGGCGCCAGGGGCGCTTCCCCTTTGTTCCTCTCCGCATGTACTTCTCCGTTTCTCTGCGTACGGTAATGGCCCCATGCCGGAGGCCGGGGCGTCACGTCACGCAGAAGACGGCATGGCGCCCACGCCTCGATTACTTTAGGTTTCTTTCATCTGCCGCACGTAATAGGTCGGTACTTCTTTGTCATGCGTTCGATAAAGACGGGCGCTTCTTTGTAAGCCGGTCATGAACCCGCAGGTAAACCGCCGGGTAGTATCGAGCCCAAGCACAACAAAGAAGGGCAGTCACCTTGAAGCGGCTGCCCTTCTCTTTAACAATTCATGTTCTTGCGTGCCCAGGGGCGCCGAAGCGGCGACGCTCCTCGGCTACCCCACGGCGTCAGGCTCCACGGCGTCGCTCGCCGCGTCGTCGCGGACGGGCGAGCATACCATCGACATCGAAGAGTGCGACGGCAAGCTCACCCGTGCGCGGCCTCAGAACGTCCTCCCCTATCACAGCTGTTCCCGATAGGCCTCGAGCATCTCCTCGGTCCAGCCCTTGGGCATCTGCGTCACGTAGCTCTCGTAGCTCGTGCCGCCGTAGGTATGGGCGGCGACAAAATAGCCCTGGTAGTCATTGGCGTAACCGATTACCACCGGATGCTTGTCCGCGGCACCGGTTGCATCCTTGATCATGGCACCGAGCTCGCTCCCCAGCTCACCGGGGAACGTCGTGAATACCACCGAGCCGAAGTCGAGCGTCGTCATCTCGACCGTGAAATCCATCTCGTGACGCGCGAGCTGCCCCTCGAGCATCATCTTCTCGGTATCGGCGAGCTTCTTCTCATCGAACGTGGGGTTGTTCGCAAGCACCGCGAGCACCTCATCGAGTTGCGCCCGGTACTGCGGATAGAAGTCCTCGTTGTTGTAGCGCACGTGATGCGAGAACACGCCCACGCGCGGAGTCGCGAGCTCGACCGGCTCGAACGAGCCCTTCATGATCTCGCCGGCGATGCCGTTGGACACACGCCGAAGCTCGGCGAAATCGTTGCCCTGACGAAACTGGCGGTTGCCCAGATCGCCCGAGGCACCGGTAAAGATGTAGGGCGCGCAGCCAAGCCAGTCGACAAGCTCGTCGCGCACGCCGCCCTGGACGTCAGTCGTGAGCAGGCGATTGGTGGGGCCGACCACCGTGGCATGGCAGTTGAAGTTGAGCATCGCGCCCGCACAGGAGCCGTCCTCGGCCACGAAGCGCAGAACGAGCGCCTCATCGTCAAAGGGGGCGTCGGCGTCGTTGCGGTTGGAGTACCAGCCGTGCACATGCCGCGTGAGCATCTGAGGGGCCACCTCGACCAGCTGCGCATCGAGCCCTATCGCCGTCTGGAGCACCAGCCCCGTCACGAACTCCACGTAGCCCGGCGTGGTGGTGATGCCCATGGAGCTCGTGCCTTCGAAGCCGTTGACACACGAATGCGAATGGATCGAGTTGATGACGATGCTCTCGCTCGCCACGCCAAGTTGGGCGGCAAGCCCCGCACGCATGGCAGCCGTGGTCTCGGCCTTGAGAATGCAGACGTCGATGGAAACGAAGAGCGTCCTCACGCCCTCGACCTCCAACAAAAGCAATGTCGCTCGCGGGGCATCGTGCACGCCCGTACCGGGCTGCTTGCGAACGGGGTGGATGTAGCCCTCCATCCAAAAGGTTCCGACCGGCGTGATGTCGACCGATGCGCTTGCTGCCTTCATGCGGTTCCTCCTCTGTTAAAAATGCCCGGGCGGACGAAGTCGGCCCGGGCACCCAAACGTACTTGTCAGCTGTTACGCCGTGACGTAACGGTACGTGTCCTCCATGCGCACGAACGTGGCAGGGATGTCGTCGCGGCCGAGCGCCGCAGGTAGCCAGCGCACCATGTACTCCATGCCCGGCTCTTCCAGGTTGAAGTGGCCGATGGTGATGGCGCACTTGTTTTGGCCGAGCATGCCGGCATCGCGAATATACTCGCAGGTGGTGAAGTCGATGAACTCCATGGTCATGAGGCAATCGTCGCCGCCTGCATCGGTGGCGTTGATCTCGTGCGTATCGCTCTTGGCCTCGCCCGTCACGTGCATGGGGATGCGCACGCGACGCACGCGGGCATGCGGGTCGCCCGTGATGCGGGTGCCGTTGAGCTCGAGCTTTTGGACAAGTTCGCGGGCGAGGTCGGTGGCATCGGTCTCGGGGATCTCATAGTTGAGGCAGAAGCCGGGATCGTCGCCTACGCGATAATCGAGCCAGCCGAGCTTGTCGGCCAGGCCGTAGAAGATACCGTCGGCAAGGGCCCCGTCCGTGTCGATGGGCACACGCGAGTGAATGTAGTCGTGACAGCGCCAGACGGCGCCGCCCCACTCGTCGAGAAGCTCCTTCTTGGCCGCGAAGGCGACGGTGCCGCCCACGACGTCCTGATGGTCGCCATGGTTCCAGAAGATGGCCTCGTGGCTGATGATGCAGTTGGCACCGAGCTCGCGCGCCTTCCTGATGATGTCGACCGTAGGCCAGATACAGGTCACGATACCCGTGCACTCCTGCGCGGTATCGCCGTAGAGCACCTTGTCGCGCGTGGTGGCCTCGTCGATCGGCTTGCCGGTAAACGAATCGATGCCGACGCAATAATCCTTGACGTGTTGGATAGCCTCACTGATAAGCATGGGTTCTTCCCCTCCGATATCTTGACGTGTCGGGCGAGGCGACCGGCCCCACCCCATGCGTTCCGCTATTGTCCGTTACTCATCGTCCTCGTCATCATCGATCTGGATGGTGTTGATGAGCTTGATGGATTGGCCGGCCATGGCGATGGACGCCTCGATGCCCGCTGCCGTGAGCGGGGCGGGTGCCAGGCAGAGCTCCATGGCGAGCACCACGTTGACGCCCGCGACCACGAAAACATGGTCGTTCGCATAGGGCAAAAACTTCTGGTTGACGCTGCCGACCAGGATATCGGTGAGCACGAGCACCTCGTCCTCGGGCGCGAACTGCTCGAATACGGCCTCGATCTGCGGCTCCAGGGGCGTCTCGTCCACATAGGCGCAGATGACGTGGAAGTCGCACTTTACGCCCAGAAACTCAAGGACATCTGCCAGACCCTGCGCGAAGCGATGATGCGATGCAAGAACGACGTGTCTCATGGTTTTCTCCTTGAATCGAAGGCGGGGGGTACCGGCCTGTGTAAATCATCCCACGACAGCCGTCGCTTGCGACCCTCGCAGACGGCGACTGTGATGGAACGGTTCTTCGCGGAACCGCGGGCACGGGATGGTGCCCGTGCCCGCCCGGCGGCCCAAAGGGGACCGGCCGCCGGGCGAGAAGGAAGGGGGCCGATTCAGGTCGGATGCGCTTAGGCCGCGAGGATGCCGAAGCCGGCGCAGACGCAGCTCACGACGAGGATGCCCAGGATGATCCAGTTGAGCTTGACGCCCTTCTTGATCAGCTTGTAGACGAGCACCGCCAGAAGCACCGCGAGCAGGTTGGGGAAGATCTGGTCGAGCACGCCCTCCTGGATGCCGAGCGAGATCTCGCCGTAGGTGAAGGTGAGCGGCGTGGAGATCGAGACGGAAGAGTAGATGAGCGAACCCACCACGGTGAGGCCCAGGATGGAGGCGGCGTCGGTCAGCGTGTTGAGCTTATCGCCCATCTTGGTGACGACCGAAGCGCCGACCTTGTAGCCCTGGACGTAGTTCTGCATACGCCAGAAGTAGACCGCGATCCATATGGCGAGCCAGAGCAGGATACCCACAGGGCTTCCCTGCAGGGCCATGTAACCGGCGATGGAGCCGAGGATGGTCATGGGCAGAATCCAGATAAAGACATCGCCGATACCCGAGATGGGGCCCATGAGGCCGACCTTGAGGTCGTTCTCGGCATTGGTGCCGTTGAGATGGCCCTTGTCTTCCATGGCCAGGCCGGCACCGAGCAACAGGCCGGAAACGGGCGGCGTGGCGTTGAACACGCAGTCGAGCTGGTTCAGGATCGCGGTGTTGAAGGCGTCCTCGTCGTTGCCGTAGATCTTGCGGAGCGCGTAGTACGCGGCGAACATGGCGCACGGGGCGTTCTGCGTGGCATAGGAGTACGACACGGTATCCATGAGGCACATGCGGCGCGAGCAGATCTTGAGGTCCTCGTCGGTGAGGACGGGCTCATAGCTGCCGTCGGGGAGCTGCTTGGGCGCGGGGGCCTCGTCGAAATCCTTGAAATCCTTGGGCTTGAAGAAGTTACTCATCTTCGAGCTCGCCTCCAATCTCGGTAGCGGCGGCAACGGCCGGGGTCTCAGACTTGAGACGGAAGTACTCGATAGCCACGACGGCACCGAGCAGTGCGATGGGCAGGACGGAGAGGCCGAGGTACGCAGCGAGCACGTAGCCGGCGATGAGGAACGCGTAGAACTTCTTGACCGGCATGAAGGTCAGGAGGATGGCGAAGCCGGTGACGGGCAGCACGCCTGCGGCGATGGAGAGGCCATCGGTGAACCAAGCGGGCATGAAGGCGTTGATGGCCTCGACCGCGGACTTACCGAAGGCGAGCACGATGATCATCGGGAGAGCGCCCTGCAGGAACAGGTAGACATGGGACAGGAAGCACGAGGCAAGCATCTTCTTGTAGTCGCGCTTGACGGCATAGCCGCGGATGACCTTGAAGACCCAGGAGTTGTAGATCTTGAAGATGACGTCGAGCTGCACGTAGAGCATGGCGACGACGACTCCGATGGCAAGGCCGACGGAGACGTCGCTGTTGCCGGTCACGCATGCCGTGACGGTGGCGACCAGGCCGGCCATGCCATAGTCGGGAGCAGAAGAGCCTCCCAGGCCCGCGGCGCCCATGGACATGAGCTGGATGGTGCCGCCGACGATGAGGCCGGTGTTAGGATCGCCCAAGATGATGCCGGCGAGCCAGCACACGAGCGCGTGCTGGAAGGGGATCGCCTGGGTGGCGTATTGGTCCACCGCGCGGAAACCCGCAAGGAGGACGATGAGAACAAACTGGAGCGCGTTGACTTCCACGTATATCACCTTTCCTTAGATCGAGATGTACTCGGAGATGGGTACGGGCTTGTCGGTGGTCATGTAGCGGACCTCGACCTTGGTTCCCGATGCCGCGATCTTCTGGTAGACGGGAATGTCCGCCTCCTTGATAAAGGCGCGGCGGCCCGCCTGGACACCCGGAGTGCCCTCGGGCGGAAGCTCGGTGAGCCCGAGCGTCAGCACGGGAACCTTCTGCCCAGCCTCGATCAGGTCGAGGAACGTCTGCGGATCGCGGGCGATGGTGAAGACGGTGTGGTTGTCGTACTTACCGGCCTTGAAGTTGGTGAGGGCCTTCTCCTCAGTGATGATCGAAAGCGCCTGGCCCGAGGGCTTGGACAGCTTCATGGCGGTCTTTCGCACCTCGTCGTTCGCCGTGGCATCATCGATGATCATCGTGCGCTGCGTGGCGTACGTGGGGCACCAGAAACCCTGAACGATGCCGTGAAGCAGACGGTAGTCGATGCGTCCTGCAACAATGCTCATGTCGTTACCCCTCCTTTCCTATCGGCGGGCGCGCATGCCCGCTCAGCTTTGAGTGGGCCGTCCGTGCGGCCCTGACCTCCTGTTGCATTCAAGATAGCGGCGAAGGTTCCGGGGATCCGCGGCGCACGACGAAATCGACAGGGCCCTTGCGATCGCAACAACGGCAGAGCCCCATGGACAGGATTTGTGAAGTTTTCAACACTAGCGCTCGACACTGCCGACAGCGAACAGGCCGTTATTCGTCTTCGAGTATCATCCCCGCTATGCTGAGGCGGGCCTTGGCGTCCGCTGGTTTGACGTGCAGCATATGATGCACGTAGGCGATCTCGGACACGGGGATCTCCACGCGGTAGCGGCGCGTCATGTCGGAAAAGGCCTCGCGGAACCATCCGATGAAGTCGGCATGCTCGCGCTCAAAGGCATCGGTATCAGGCGCGGTATCGACGAAGTTCTTAGTCACCAGGCGCTCAATGAGGCCGCACAGGTGCACATAGACGCCAATCCGGCGACGCGCGTCGATCTGCTCGCCCGAGAACTTCGCCAAGCGCTTGACCGCGCGGTCGGCCTCGACGTAGAGCATCTCGGGATTCAGGATGGTGATGGACTCTATCACGCTCTTGAGCGTGAGGTTGCGCAGCAGGTTGGCATGGAACTCGGCTACGCCATCAGGGTCGACCAGCGGGAAGAGCGCGCGGTCGAGGGCGTCGGAGCTGCCCCGGTAGAGGATATCCTCGAGCGCCACGAACGGCACCGACGCGATTCCTGGGTCCATGGTGCCCACGATGGCCCGCACGCGGTATCCATCGAACAGAGGCGCCGCCTCGCCCTTCTGCGCGAGCGTCGAGAAGTCGCAGGTCACTAGCTGTACGCCCGGGTGTCCGGGCAGGCTGTTCTGCACGATCTGCCGGATCTTGTCCGCTGCGTCCACACCCGATTCCGAGCAGAAGGCCACGGCGTCGTTGTCGCGCGTGCCGCGCACCACGCTGCAACGCGGTATGCACGTCTCGTTCGCACAGGCAAGCGCCTCACCCAGATCGCCGTGCGCGATAAGGGCCGAGCCCACCTCGAGCGCAAGCCCCGTCGACACGTTGCTGATGATATGGATGTCGCACGCGGCGATGCCGGCGATGGCGTCGTTCATCTTCTCGAGCGACCCCATATCGACGAGGATCGCAACGGTTTTGCAGTGGGAATACCGCGCAAGCAAGCGCGAGAGCTGGCCCACGATCTCGGTCACGTCTTGGTCGTAGGTCATGTCGATGGCCTCGAACACGTGCGTGCGCAGGATGCGGTCGGCGGCGTCGGCGATGCTCGTGGCGGTCGAGTAGCCGTGGCAGACGATCACGCCCAGGTAGTCACGCGGCCCACACGTTTCGCGCAGGGCATCCCCCACCTCGACGAAGAGTATCAGGCGCGACAGCTCGTCAAGCGCCATCCCGAGCGCCGCCTTGGTCTTGGCCGCGATTTGCTCGACGACCGTCGCCGTGCCGGGCTGGTTACGGGCGAGCAGCACCAGCGCACGCCTGACCTCGCCCACATGTTTGGCCCGCCACTTGCTGAGCGCGATGCCGCCCCAGATCTGGGTGAAGAGCGACTGCGCGATCGAACGCGAGATCCTGCGCGTGAGCTCGATGCCGTAGGCTCGGTTGACCTCCTCGATCGCGGGGCTCACGAGCTGCTCGTACGACCCGACGCGGGGATTCACGCTCTGGTTCTCGAAGTTCATGTAGTCGTCGTAGGCGCGCACCGCCATCGCCGCGCCGGTGAAAAACTCCGTGAAGCTTATCTCCCCCGACTCGACCGCATCGACCGGATCGATGATCTTCTGGAACTGGCCGATCACGCGCGCCGAGGGATCGTTGACGTCCCTGTCACCGCTGATGATCTGGTCGTCATCGGGCCCGGGCTCCGTGCAGCCGAGCACGTTTGACGGCAGGTTGTAGGCCTGGATGGTCAAGATCTCGCTCTCGCGGTTGAGATAGGAGCTAGCGCAGCAGCTCGTGATGCACGAGCGCAGGCCGTCGATGTTGTCCTTGAAGTCCGCGTTGACGAGCGCGCGCAGGGCCCCGCGGCTCACGGCGACGTCGGCGCCCACGCGGCGGCCCTCGACGCGCAGGAAGTGCATGACGAGCGAGGTACGCTCCTCCACGCCGCGGTCGGCCAGGCGGGGAAGGTTGACCAGAACGGGGACATAGCGGGCTATGGCGCGCACGACATCGCTATCGGCGGGACGGCTCGTCGAAAGCAGAAAGCGTGCCGGAGGATGCCCGCCAGATGCAAGTTCGGCGCTGTTGATCCGTTGCAGCACGCGATCGCGCGCGCCGTCGGGAAGATGGTCGAAGCCGGTCAGGTAGACCACGCCGCCCGCCGCCTCTTCGACGGCGCCGCCCTTGCCCTCGTCACCGAAGATCGCCTGCTCGATATCGTCACCGGCCGACTCGTAATACTCGCAGAGCACGCGCACGTACTTCGCGCGCGCCGGCAGGATACCCTGGTTGACGCCGTACTCAAATGTCAACTCGCTCATCATGCGCTTGCCCGTGCCGTGTTCGCCGATCAAAAGGACCGGCAGGCCATGCGGCGGGTAGCGGATGGCGCTCTTGAGGTGGTCGATGCACGTGCCGTAGCTGAGCTCGAAGCCGATCGCCTTGTCGAAATCCTTGGCATCCCCCATGCCGACGCTGTCCAAAAGCTCCTGCATGGACGCGTACTCGGGTTTGTCGAGCGGGCGACGGAAGAACCGCTCGGCGGCATGGCGATGGAGGAAGATGACCGGGCGGGCGTTGACCTTGACCGCGGACCCCTCGCGCACGAGCTCGTTGAGGTATTGGCTCGCGAGGCTGCGGCTCACATGGCATTCGGCGGCGATATTGGCTGTGGTGAATTTGCCGACATTGCCCGCGTCGAGATCGCGGGTCATCTTATCGAGCTTCCCCAGAATCTCCGCCTTGGTGTCATAGGTAATCATGGCTCGCCCCTTCGGCTCAGTCGTTCATATCGCACGAGTGTAGTCAAAAGGTGGGCATCTCGACACATCCTATTTACAGACACCTCGTTTGTGTCGACGAATGGCTAGGCACGGCGTTTTCGCTACGCCCGTCGTATCGAGCCGTCGGGCATGAGCCTGAGCTCCACGTCTGCGGGATGGCGGCTCGCAAGGACGCGCCCGACATTGCGCCCGTCGCTCGCCTCGTACCATGTCTGGGCAGCCGCGCGGCCCATACCGCCCGCGACCTTGCGCGAGATGAGGCGCTCGCGGAGCATGGCCGCGTCCGCGGAAAGAAAGGCCGTGCGGTCGGCGAGTGCCGCGAGGTCGCGCCAGCCCGGCTCGTCGAGCAGGAGATAGTTGCCCTCCACAAGCACGATATCGCCCGTGATCTCGATCGCATCCGGCACCACGTCATGAAGCTCACGAGAGTACGCGGGCCAGGGATGCGGACGCTCGGTCTTGAGGTCGGCCACGGCAGTCGTGAGCGCCTCGACATCGAACGTGAACGGAGCACCCTTACGGGAGCGCAGGGTCTTGCGCTCCCCGTCCTCGACGACCTCGTGCGTATCAAGGTAGGCATTGGGGTAATGGAACCCGTCCATACCGAGCGCCTGGACGCGGGGCATATCGGGGATCGTTGCCGCGAGCCGCTCGAGAAAGAGCGCGAGCGTGGTCTTGCCCGTCCCCGGCGGGGCGGCGAGCAAAACGACAGTGCGTTTGGCGGGATTGGCTGCGTAGAGTGCGCCCCAATCACGTAACAGGGGAAGAAAGACGTCCTCGACGTCGCAGGCACGGTATGCTGCCGCATAGGTCAGGCCGTTTACGTTGAGCTCGAGTTCCACGCAGCCTCCATCTCGTAAAAGCAGATTCTCCATCGAGCGCGCCCCGCCTTATTTGGTCGGAGCGAGTTGCAGTTAGTTCCAGGAATCGGGCTCAAAATGCGGCTCGCGCTCGGATTCCTCCTCGCTATCGGTGTGGGGCATTTTGCTCAGAGCAAAATGCCCCACACCGCCCTTGCAATCGCTACTCTGCCGGCACCTCGTACGTCGCCGTCGGCGTGTCGTCGTCACGAACGGCAAAGAACCCCTGGCGGTCGTCGCAGTCGATCCTGACCGTGTCGCCCTCGCGGACCTCGCCGGCGATGATAAGGTTCGCGATGTTGTCGACGACCTGGCGCTGGACCAGGCGCTTGAGCGGGCGCGCGCCGTAGACCGGGTCGAGGCCGTCGATGGCGAGCGACTGCACCGCCGCCGGCGTGAGCTCGAGCTTGATGCGGTCGCGCTCGAGGCGCTCGCGGACGTCCTTGAGCTGGATGTCCACGATCTTCTCGATGTCCTCGAGGCCGAGCGGCTGGAAGACCACGATGTCGTCGATGCGGTTGAGGAACTCCGGCTTGAAGCTCTCGCGCAGCGCGTCCATGGCCTGGCTGCGGGACTTCTCGGGGTCGCCCGAGGCGCTCGCGCCGGCGATGTACTGGCTGCCCACGTTGGACGTCATGATGATGATCGTGTTCTTGAAGCTGACCACGCGGCCCTGGCCGTCGGTCA
>CAZEHG010000036.1:0-13439 GCA_964512475.1 uncultured Atopobium sp. | reverse complement strand
TGAGCTCGGAAGCGGCGGAGATGCCGTTCTCGGCGAAATCGGCCGCCTTGCGGGCAGTTTTGCGTACGATTGATCCGATGCCCATTATGCGTCGCTCCTCTTCTTCCAGCTGCGCAGGTCGTCGACCTGCTCCTTCTTGGTCTTAAGTAGGTCCATGGTCTGTTTAAGCCCGTCGATCTCGGCCTCGAAGTGCTTGATCTCTTCGTTCTTCTTGGCGAGCGTGGGGCTGAGCTCTACCAGGTTCTCCCTGAGCAGCGCCTTGAGTTGCGAGAGCCAGTAGTCGAAGCTCCTCCTGTGGCTGTTCTTGATTTCGGGGCAGGCCTCGTCGGCGATGTACTTGCGCAGGGCGCTGTTGTAGGTATCTGCGACTTTGAAGGCGTTGAGACGCTCGGTGTCGAGAAGCGAGAGCTCGCCCAGCCAGATGCCGTGCATCTTGTCCCTGTCGAAGAGTCCGTCGAAGGACGCCGGTACCGAGAAGTCCAGGTAGCTGGCGATCACCTGCGTGAGCTGCTCTCGGCGCTCGGGGCTGAGCTCGCTTGACTCGGTGACGAGTGCGGTGAGCTCCCTCTTGCAGTGTTCCGTCTGCTGTTGCCAGTAGTCACGCGAGCTCCCCACGAGAGTCTCCTGGCCGGAGGCCGCAGTCTCGGCGAGCATCTCGTCGACCTCCCCGAGTGCGCGGTCGCCTGCTGTCGCGACGGAGCTCCTCCTGACGCTCTCAGCTTCCTTGGCAGCATTGACGGCAACCTTAGCGTCGTCTGCGGCGCCGCTGAAGATGGCTCGGAACCTGTCGAGGCTCGGGGCCTCGAACATGTCCCTCGCGTTGTTGCCGAAGTTGTCCCTGAGCGATTCGCAGGCTTTGGAGAACCTGTCGTTCAGACCCTTGAGGTCGTTATGACCCTGCTCCTCGGAGATGAGGTCAGACTCGCGGGACTGGATTGTCTCCGCCTTCACGGGGGCGCATGCTTTCTCGATGGCACTCTCCATGACCCCGGGGTACCCCTCGTGAGCCGAGGCCTCGAGCTCGTCGGTCTTCTCGCTGAGGCTTTTGATGAACTCCTGCTCTTTCTCGTTGTACTCGTCCTTGCAGGAATCCCGGAGCCGCTCGAAGTCCATGGTCTTTTTGAGCAGCTCAAAGTTGGCCGCCTCGACTATTTCGCTCAGGAAGCGGCTTGCCTGGTCGCACTTGTTGTACTCCGAGTACTTCTCTGCGAACTGCTGGAGCGCGTACTCCACGGAGTAGATGCCGCTGTTCTTGAGGATGGGGTCGGGACACTGCTCGTTTGCTGCGGCAACCTTCCTCTCGATGTTGCCCGGCAGGATGTCGAACTTGTACAGCTGCTGGTAGAACTTTGCCTCCGGGTCCTTGAAATCGTCGGCGTTGCGGTAAATTTTGGCGTAGTGGGGATTGACGAGCTTGCCTCCCGTCTTAGCGCCGAGAGCGAAAATGCTGGCGACGTAGTAAACGCCCTGGGGGTTCATGGTTTTCGGGACGATTTGTCCGAGCACGTCGTCCTTATTGAAGGACTCCTCGCGCAGGTCCGCCTCGTCGGCGCGGTTGACCACGAGCAGGGAGAGGCGCGAGTCTATGGCCTCGAACTCTTTGACCTTGTTGCACAGGTCAAGGCCATCGTTGCTGTCGAGCGCGTCGTTCTTCCCGACGAACACGAGAATGCCGTTGGACATCCTCTCCATCTCAGCCTCGAGTACCTCCGCGTGCTTGGAGAAGGTAGCGGAGTTGGAGCCGGGCGTGTCGAAGATGACGAAGTCGCGTGAAAGTGCCCACTGGCTCAACGGGTTGAAGGGCACCTCGACCTCGATGGCGTCGGAGACTTCCTCATCGCCTTTCCAGTAGTTCAGCTCCTTGAGGACGGCTCTCATCTGGGGGATAAGCTCTGCGGGCGTCTCGGCGAGCAGCGACTTTAGCGTCTCTGCGGCCTTGCCGGCTTCCTCCGAGATCGACTCGAGGCCGGCAGGGCCGAACGTCGCCCTGACGGGGGGCTTGCCGAGGTCGAACGAGATGGTGCCGTGGTCGGCAAACTTGGAGCGCCTGATCTTGAAGATGCGGCCCGTGGTGGGTTTTTCGTCGCTCGCCAGCAGCTCGTAGCCGATCAGTGCGTTGATGAAGGCCGACTTTCCGGCGCTGTAGTTGCCGATGACGCAGACGGGAACGGCTTCCTTTGTCGCGTCGCGGAACTTGACGATGTTCTGCCTGATCTCGTCGTTGGTGGGGAGCCTGCCGGCGACGACCGGCTCGATGGAGTCGAAGATGTTGACAATGTCGTTGCGGATGAAGCGGGCGTTCTCGAGCACGCGGGTGCCCTTGGTGAGGCTCACGTCGTCTCTGGCGGAGCAAATGTCCTCGAGGTCGCGGTACTCGTCGCTTGGTCCCTCAAAGATAATCTCTAGCGGACTGTTGCTGTCGGGGGTTCGGTATTCCTTGGCGATGGCATCGACGATTTCCTCGGCCTTGAAGGGCAAGAAGGAGCCCTTGATTTCTGGGGTAATGAGAACGCTGTCCGGCGAGCTCTCCTCGAGCCTGACGTCCGGCTGTCCCTCACGCTTCTCGACGAAGGTGATGGACCTCTTGTACGGATTGCTAATTATCTCGATCTTGGTCTCTGCCATGGCTTCACCTCGGCGGTTGTTGGTTTGGGGGAGCTTGAAAACACTATACGCACGCTGGGGGTTGGTTCTTGTTTCTGAAGGGAGGCTAATCGGGTAGCGGTTCCGACGATAGGCGCTCGACGGCGTAGTTTGTTCAGTTGCGAGCTGAATTTGAATGACAGTTTGACGTGCGGAATGGCACCTGGCAGCTTGGGTAACTGCCCCGGGCGTGCCAGAACTACTTGCGGGGGTCATCACGTCGACATAGATGACGTGCTCGCTCTGAGGGGTGTGGGTAATGCGAATCTCTCCAAGAGCGGTTGACGTGCTATGTTGCCATCGCAGCCTGCGGCTGCGTTCCATTTGGCGAGTGCGCATAGAAGCTCGCGAAGATGCTGTTGTCCAGCGACTGGGATTCGTGCATGAACAGAAATACGAGAATCACATCTTCTCTGGGCTTGACGCCGTATACAAGCTTGTACTTTCCGATCTCGATGCGATAAACGGTCTCTCCCACTAGGTCGCTGATATCGTGATCGACGATTCTGAAGTGCTCTTGGGTCTCTAGGTCTTTAAGTGCGTCTTGAATGGCGTTCAGGAGGCTGGCTGCATTCGATGCGTTGCCTCAGACGTACTGGATATATCTAATGGTCTCGGTAAGCCCGTGGCGAGCATGTGCCGTCATCCAAACGTCAAAAGCCGTGCGCAGCCCGAATCTCCTCGAGGGCGGTCAACGCGTCGACGCCCTTATCTCGTGTAGGGATTCGTTATACGCCTCGAGGATTGCCCTTTTCTGCTCCTCCGTCAGCCTTTCGGCTTTCTTCTGCTCAAGAACCACAGGTGCCATAGCGTCTCCCTTCGAAGAGGTTTTGGGCAATCGCCGCGAGTAACTCGCTATTTATCGATCGCCGCCGCCTGTCGTCGCCGCGACCCACAAAAGGAGCGGCTGGCCCGGGAAGAGTCGGGCCAGCCGCTTTGGAAGAGGTGGGTGTTCGTGTTAGCGCGATGCGCGTGCCATTACCTGGCGCGGGGACCTACCCCTCGACCATGGTGAGCGGGTTGACCTTGTAGGTCTTGACGCGGTCATCGTCGATGACGCCGCTCCAGTTGAGGCCGAAGGCAAAGTCGTACTTGTTACCGTCGGCGTCGGTGTAGCACTCCATGTCGCGCGGCACGTCCTCGAGCTGGGCCTCGACGTCGAGCATGTCCTTGGGCATCTGCATGGGCAGCAGGCCGGAGGGTTCCACCTGGCCGGAGACGATACGGCAGGCGGCCTCGGTGCAGCTGGACATGGACACCACGATGGCGTCGACCTGGTCTTCGAACTCGTGGACGCACATGGGCTGGGTGATGTCGAGGATGACGATGCAGGGCTTGCCGGCCTCCTTGGCCAGCGCAGCCGCCTCGAGGATCTGGTCGAGCTGCTTCTCGTTGGTCATCATCGAGGTGCGGCCGTAGTAGCTGCGATTCTCGACGGCCACACCCTGAGCGGTGCCGTGCTCGGCCCACTTGGTGCCGTCGGCCGGGTCGCCGGCGAGGGACACCTGACGGACGTCGGGACCGTCGGCGGTATACGGACGGTACTGCAGCGAGAGGGGCACGTAGTTGCCGTCGTGGTCCTGGCCGCCGCGGGAGTCGCAGTTGCTGGGGCCCTTGGCGCAGACGAGGACGTAGTCGACGTCGGCAATGTCGGCGGCGGTGAGGCGGGTGAGGTCGGCCTCGGCGGGCGTTGCCAGCTGGGTCTTCTCGTTGACGGGGCCGGTCAGGTCCTCGGCAAGGGTGTCAGTCACGATCTCGAAGTACTTCTCGAGCGTCTTGGAGGAGAGGGGCAGCTCGCAGGAGGAGCCGGTCTGCGACCAGCTTCCGCCCATGCCGCTGGTCTCGTAGGCGTAGGTGAAGCGCATGGGCACGTACACCTTGGGCTTGTCGGTGCCCTCTGCCTTCTTAATCACGTTGCCATGGTTCTTGAGGACGACGATGCCCTTGACCTGGGCGGAGAGCGCCTTCTCGGAGGCCTCGTCATCGATGAGGTCGACGGTGGACTTGGCGACGTTGGGGTCGACGTAGGGGTCCTCGAAGATGCCCGTGTTGAAGTAGCCCAGCAGCAGGCGCTTGGCGACCTCGACGAAGTACTCCTTTGCCTTGTCCTCGCCCTGCTCCTCCTTGAGCTGGTCGTATGCGCCGGTGAGGATGGTGGGGTCGTTGCAGCCGCCCATCTGGTCCACGCCCACGGAGATGGCCTTTGCGGCGCGCTTGGGATAGTTCCAGACGGTCTCGTCCTCGAGGCCCCAGAAGGTGGAGCCGAAGCCGGTGCCGCCGTCGCCCAGGACGCGCCAGTCGGTGCACGCGGCGCCCTCGAAGCCGTACTTGTCGCGCAGAAGCTCCTGGACCTTGTACTTGGAGTAAGCGGTGCCCACGAGGTCGCCGTACTCGCCGTCCTCGGACCAGGCGATGGTATAGGATGTCATGATCTCGCCGGAGCAGCCTGTCTTACCGTCGAGCTTGAAGGCGCCGTCGACGAACGGGATGGTCAGGGCCTCAAAGTTGTCACCGGGGTAGACGGCGAACTTGCCACCGTCCTTGTGGCCTTCGCGGCCGCCCTCGCCGGGGGCCTCGGCCGGCCAGTGCTTTACCATGGCAACGAGCGAGCTGGAGCCCCAGCCCTCGTCGTTACCGTTGTCGTCGTAGGTAGACTGGATGCCGTCGATGAGGGCGCGTGTCATGTCGCGGGAGAGTGCCGGGTCCTCACCGAAGGTGCCGGAGAAGCGCTGCCAGCGCGGGTCGGTGGCGACGTCGACCTGGGGGCCGAGGAACGTGTAGATGCCCATCTTGCGCATGTCGCTAGCCATGCCGATGCCAGACTCCTTGGCGAGCGACGGGTCAAAAGTGGCGGCGAGCGCGAGGTTGCCAGGCCAATTGACGCAGTTTTTGCCATTGCGAGGGTCGGACGAGAAGTTGATCGGCAGCTTGTTCTCGGAGCCCTCGACGTAGGCCTGCATGTTGTTGGCCCACGTAGCCTGCTGGAAGGCGGGGTAGCCGGAGGCGGCGTTCAGTACGGCGCGAACGTTGCCGTCGAGGAATTCCTTCTGCTCGTCGGTGACCGAGCAGTCGCTCTCGAGGCTCATCTGGTGGTTGGAGAAGCACATGAGGCCAGCGATCTGCTCGATGGAGAGGCGGCCGGCAAGATCCTCGGCGCGCTCCTCGGCAGTGAGGCGCCAGTCCTCGTACGGCACGAGCTCGCCTGTGCCCTCGAAGTCCTTGAACGCGTAGCCGTCGACCTCGATGAGCTTGAGGCCGGAGCTGGGCGAGTAGGACAGCTGCTTGCCGTCGCCGTTGTCGACGATGGTATAGCCCTGGCCCGAGTCGCTCTCGGTGTAGCCGGAGCCCTTTGTGGTGCCGCTGGAGGAGCTGCCGTTTGAACTGCTGCAGCCGGCAAGGCCGATGAGGCCTGCCGTCAGAGCGGAGCCGGCGAGGAAGCCCCTGCGCGTAACCCTGGAATTGATTCCTTTCATTCTCTCTTCCCCTTTCGGACGGCGGACGAATGCCCGCACCTGATGGGGCTAGTCTAGTAGGAGCCGAAAGGTGGACGCCACGGTCATTGCGTAGATTGCGCGCGTGGTTGCGTGATTTACAAGGTTCACTATTTTATGTTACCGTTCGCCGCCACCGCGTCGCCGTTGGCCGCGGGGACGGGAAATAAGGCCGTCAGGCAGAATCGCCCGTCTTCTGCGGCAAGCGACAGGTTCCCGCCGTGGCGTTCGATGACCTCGCGAATGCTGCGCAGGCCAAAGCCGTGGTAGGCGTGGTCGAGCTTGTCGGTTGCAGGCATGCCGTCGGCGAGCTCCACGCGGCCGACGCACGAGTTCTCGACCACCACGGCGAGAAGGTCGCCGCGTGCGTGGGTCTGCACGGAGACCACCTGTGCCATGTGGCTCGGCACCTTATCGGCGGCCTCGATGGCGTTGTCCAGCGCGTTGCCCAGAAGCGTGTAGAGGTCCACCACGCCCATCCACGCAAGCGACGGACCGTCGACTATGCAGGTGAAGTCGATCCCTCGTGCCCAGCAGTGCATGCTCTTCTCGGTGAGAATCGCGTCGACGGCTGGGTCGCCGGAGCGGACTGCGGTGTCATAGACGTCCACGGAGTGGGCCAGCTCGTCGAGGTAGCGCTCGCGCTCCGGGACGCCCTCGACCTGGCGCATGGCTGCGATCTGGTGCTTGAGGTCGTGGAACTTGATGTTGATGACCTCCATGCTCTCCTGGCTCTGGCGCTGCTGAACCTCGTGCATGTGGAAGATACGGCGCTCGTAGTCGCGCTCGCGCTCGAGGGACGATATCTGGAAGGCGCCGAACTGCACCATGAGTAGCAGGACGTAGCACAGTACGCTGCAGAGGGCATAGGGGGCGCTCTGCAACTTCTCGATGCGCACCCACGAGCTGAGGAAGTTGGCCACGAACAGCGTTCCGATAACGAACACGAGCATGAACGTGTTGTCGACGTCAGGCTGCCGGCCCTCGCCGTAGCGCGGCACCAGAAAGAGCCAGATGGGCAGCAGCACCAGCCCGCAACCGGCGATGATGACGAGCTTGGAGGATACGAAGTCGAGCGTGGGCAGGAACGAGAAGTACTTGGGCGCGTAGCGGACTACGAACAGGATGCCCTCGACGGAGTAGGCGGCGC
The DNA here is from genome assembly GCA_964512475.1 of uncultured Atopobium sp. Lineage (GTDB taxonomy): Bacteria > Actinomycetota > Coriobacteriia > Coriobacteriales > Atopobiaceae > Paratractidigestivibacter. Next base: position 6,155 of record CAZEHG010000036.1, on the reverse strand, counting down.
AGGCGTAGAAGACACAGGTCCTGAGCGACGCGTCGAACAGTGCCCAGAGCACGAGGACCGATGCTACGAAGATAGGCACGGCGTTGAGCACGATGAGCCAGGTTCCATACACGGCCCTGACTACCACGTTGGAGTTGAGCAGCACGCAGTAGAGCGGCACGGTGAGAAGGAGGTTTCGCCAGAAGTGCGGGCGTCGCCGCTGGGACGTCAGGCAGAACATGAGCTCGCAGCCCAGCAGGATCGTGGTGAAGCTGAAGACGTAATCCCATGCGGATTCAATGACCTCGAGGCCCATCTCCCTACCCCCTCATCGAGCGCGTGAGCGCGTCCATGAAGCCGCGCTGCTTGCCGCGGCTCATCTTCAGGCTGTCCATGCCTACGCGGACGTGGTCGCCGTCGACGCCGCGTACATGGTCGAGGTTGACCAGGTAGCAGGCGTTGCACTGGGCAAAGCCGTGCGGCTCCAGCGTTGCGGCTGCGTCCTTCATGGTGCCCCAGAGCTCGATGGGGCCGTCGGCGGTGTGGTAGACCAGGCGGTGGCCGTTGACCTCAACGTAGAGGATCTCGCTCACGTCAAGGCGCACGAAGCCGCACTTGGTTTCTAACTTGATGGACGTACTCTGCCGGCGCCGAGCCGCCTCCACCACGCGGTCGAGCTTGAAGGCAAGGGTGGGATAGCTCACTGGCTTGACCACGAAGTCGGCGGCGTTGACCTCGTATCCGCGGATAGCATACTGCGCCATGTTGGTGACGAAGACGATCTGCGAGCCGCAGCCGCGCGAGCGCAGCTCGTGGGCGCAGCTCATGCCGTCCACCTCGTCCATCTCTATGTCCAGCAGCACGATGTCCGGAAAGCCGGGCGCGGCGAGAAGCTCTGCGCCGTTGGCGTAGCACGTGACCGCCATGCGCAGCTGACGCTGGCTGGCGTACTGCTTGATCATCTGCGAGAGCTCGTCTCGCACTTGCAGCTCGTCGTCTACGACGGCAACCTCTAGCATATCTCCCCTGTCTTTCGGTCGTTGGTGGGACGGAGGCTGTGCTGGTGGATGGAACGGCGCTTACGCCAATTCCTATACGGTTGGAACTGTACAAAAGGTAAGGGAATATAGCCATAACGCAAACGTTGTAGGGCTCGGATTCCTGCGGCGGCGTTGTCATTCTGGTCCAGCACGGCGTTCCTTTGCGTTGCTGGATGTCGAGAGATAACAAGCGCGGCGAGCGGCGCATCGGGTGGCGAGAAGGCCCTGTCGCGAGAAACGCCCCGCTGCTAGCGTTTTGCGGCTTCGGGTATGACTACCTGGACGCGGAAGATGTCGCCGTCCATGCCGTAGGTGGCGTGACCGCCGTGCCGCTCGGCGACAAGCGCGATGCTACGCAGACCAAATCCGTGGTTCTCGCGGTCGTCCTTGCTTGAGACTAGGGTTCCGTCCTCATCTTTCTGGGGCGCTGCTTCGGCGTAGTTTTCGCAGCGAAGAATCAAAAGCCCTTGGCGGCGCGTCGCCTTGAGGTTGATCACGCGCTGCTCGGGCTCCGCCAACTTGGCCACGGCCTCCAGCGCGTTGTCCAGCACGTTGCCAAACAGGGCATAGAGGTCAACCTCGCCCAGTTGCGCAAAGTCCGCGCCGTCCACCAGATAGGTGAGCGTTGCTTCTTGCACCTCGGCCTGCATGAGCTTTTGCGTGAGCAGCACGTCGAGGGCGCCGCACCCCGTGTTGGCACGGCACTCGTAGCTCTCGATGGACGCCCGCGTCTCCTCGAGTGCGGCCATTGCCTCCGCAGACATCGACCCTGCGGCGAGAAGATCGCGCACCTGCTTCTTGAGATCGTGACTACGCGCGTTGATCAGGTCGATGGAGCGCTGCGTCTGCTCGTACTGACGCTTGTCCATGGCCCAGAGCTCGCGCAAGGTTTCCTGGTTCTGACGCAGCTTGGACTGCGTCAGCATGCCAGACTGCAGCACGAGCGTCAGAACGCAGCAGATGGTGGCGTAGACGCTTGCGGCAAAGTCCAGCGTGGCTTCGCTGGTGCCGTTCAGGAACGGCAGGTAGGAAAGCAAGAGGTCGGCGGCAAGCACAAGGGCCGCAATCCACACAAGTTGTCTGCTGTTGACCGCCGCCTTGCGGTTGTCGCGGAGGGTCCATCTGAACCAGAAGGCCAAGGCGCCGGTCATGGCAAGGGTGATGAGCCACGTAAGCGGCGAGGAATTGTCCATGACAAAGCCCGCGCCCAAAAACATCAGGACAATCTTCAGTCGCCACACGCAGTGCTGCACGTTATAGGCGGCTACGGCAAAGAACACAGCCTCGGAGCGATCGAGCTCCCAGCAGGTGCCCAATCCCACAAGCACCAGCCCAAAGAGCATGAGATAGCGAAAGAGGTTTAGCCATCCCTGGCAGAGCGTAACGGCGGCGAGAAGGGCTCCGAAAACGCAGGCCGCGGCACACGCGGCAGCCCGTGGCGCAAAGGCTGGGCGCCGTTTTTCCGGAAGTATGAGCATCACGGCGGCAAGTGCGAGCTCGACGACAAACCCAAACGTGTCGTAGCTGATGAGGGATACCAGCGCGTCCACCGTGCTCCCCCTAAGCCCCGAGCTTGTCGGCCAGCGCGTCCATGAACGCCTGCTTACGCTGGCGGCTCACGGGCAGCGTCTTCTCGCCGACGACGACTTCGGTTGCCGAGAAGGACGTCACGCGCTGCACGTTTACGAGGTAGCCGCTGTGACAGCGACAAAATCCTAGGTGTGCAAGCTCCGCCTCGACCTCTTGCATGGAACCGCGACGGCGATAGGTCCCTTGCATCGTGTGGAAGAAGAGGGCGTGGCGCACGACCTCCACGTAGAGGATGGAGGAGATGGGAACGCCGACCGTGCGATCTGCCGTCTGAATGAGATAGACCTTCTCTTGGCGCTTGGCCACGCGGGCCATCACCTTGCTCATGGTGAGGGCAAAGGCCGGATAGGTCACGGGCTTTAGCAGGTAGGAGAGGGCGTCAACCTCGTAGCCCTCGACGGCATAGCTGGCAAGGTTCGTGGTGAAGACAATCGCCACGCGGGGGTCCACCACGCGTAGCGCACGAGAGGCTGTCATGCCGTTTGCGCCTGGCAGCTCGATGTCCATGAAGACGACGTCGTAGGTGGGCCGGTAGTTGCCGAGAAACCCCTCTGCCCCGGTGAAGGAAAAGACGTGTAGGTCGGCAATGCCATGCTCTGCGGCGTACTTCTCGACGTGGGCGCGAATGGCCGCGAGGTCCTCGCTTGAGTCCTCCACTATGGCAACGTTCAGCATGCTCTTTCCTCCCTGATTCCCCAGGACATTTTAACGAGCCGCGGCGACTGCCCGCAATGCGTGCCGGCAAGCTGCCAACCGTGCCGCCTTGCCCTCCAACCGTGCCGCGCCCCTGTTTTCCAAACGGCACTGAAAAGCAAAATTGCGATGGAAGGCTCCCGTGCTCGGCCATGGGGCGGGGGAGCGAAAAGGGAAAGAAAGGAAGAGAATGAAAGTAGCAAAGAAGGTGGGAATCGGCCTGTTCGGGTTCATCGCCGTGGCGGCGGTGGTGGTCGCGGTGGCGCTGTTCGGCGTCTTCTCGGCGCAGCTGGACAAGGCGTTCCCCGCGCCGGTCAAGGCCGACGAGTCGACCAAGGAGTCCTACGACAACGGTCTGTCCGTTGCGCAGGAGATCGAGTCCGAGGGCATCGTCTTGCTCAAGAACGACAGCGACACCCTGCCTACCAGTGCAACCAAGGTGAACCTGCTTGGTTATGGCGCCTACAACCCGGTCTACGGTGGCTCCGGCTCCGGTGGCAGCTCCTACACCGCTAACCGCACGGACTTCGTGACGGCCTTCGAGGAGGCCGGTATCGAGGTCAACCCCAACACCAAGTCCGTCTACGACACCGAGGGCGAGGCTGCCAACACCTTTAGCGTGGACTTCTCCATCAAGGAGGTTCCGGCCACCCAGGAACTCGCCGACGAGCAGGGCGTCACCTACAAGTACACGGGAGACGCTTCCTTTGAGTCTATGCGCGAGTACTCCGACACCGCAGTCGTCGTGATCTCGCGCGCCGGTGGCGAGGGCAACGACCTGCCTACCAGCATGGCCGAGTACGCCACCACCGACTCCGACAAGTCCAAGCACTACCTTGAGCTCAACGACGCCGAGAAGTCCCTCATCGAGCAGGCCAACGCCAACTTCGACCACGTCATCGTGCTGATCAACTCCGGCAACGCCCTGGAGCTCGGCTTTGTCGAGGACGTCGACGCGGCGCTTTGGATCGGCGACCCCGGCGACGTGGGCACCAAGGCCGTGGCCCAGGTTCTCAAGGGCGAGGTCAACCCGTCCGGCCGCACCGTGGACATCTACCCCTACGCCGTGGAGACCACGCCGTCCTTCTACAACTTCGGCGAGTACGAGTACACCAACTCCAGCTCCTGCTTCACGGACTTCGATTCTCACTCCGCCTACCTGGTGAACTACCAGGAGGGCATCTACGTGGGCTATCGCTACTATGAGACCCGCGACTCCTACGACTACACCACCATCGAGGGCGAGCAGGTCACGGGCGCCTCCTACGACGACGTGGTGCAGTACCCGTTTGGCTATGGCCTCAGCTACACCACCTTCGACTGGAAGGTGAGCTCTGCCACTGCCGAGGGCACCGTTGACAACAACGGCACCATCAAGGTCTCTGTCGACGTCACCAACACCGGATCGGTCGCCGGCAAGGACGTCGTCGAGCTCTACTACAAGGCGCCCTATTACGCCGACGGCTCCAAGATCCAGAAGCCCGATGCGGTTCTCGGCGGCTACGCCAAGACCAAGATGCTTGAGCCTGGCGAGACCCAGACCGTGACCATCGAGCTCTCCGTCGAGGACATGGCCTCCTATGACGACCAGTGCTACTACAGCTCCAACGGCTCCTACGTTCTTGAGAAGGGCGACTACGAGGTCTCCGTCCGCAAGAACTCCCACGAGGTCGTGGACACCAAGACCTACAGCATCGCCGACTCTATCGTTTTCAACGAGACGAGCGCCTCCACGGGCGTCGAGCCCGGTGCCAAGTACGTCGGCAAGCGCTCTTCCGACTCCGAGATTGCCACCAACCAGTTCACGGACGTGGCTGGCAGCGTGACCTACATGGATCGCGACACCTGGACCATCGTCGCCGGCTCCGACACCGAGGCCACCGACGAGCAGCTCCAGGCCTTCTCGACCGCGCTTGACGTCAAGGTCGAGGAGAACTCCGACGACGCTATGCCCACCACGGGCGCAAAGAACGGCGTCACCCTGTCCGACCTCAAGGGCAAGTCCTACGACGACGCCCAATGGAGCGACCTTCTCGACGAGCTGACCATGGACGACTACCAGAACATGCTCGCCACCAACGGCTGGGGCTCTGCCGAGGCGGCCTCCGTCGGCAAGGCACAGACCTACGACATGGACGGTCCCGCGGCCATCAGCTACGTCTTCGACGCCTTCATGGGCACCTGCACCTACGAGACCGTGAGCTATCCCTGCGAGAGCCTTCTCGCCGCGAGCTTCAACACCGAGCTCGCCACCAAGTTCGGCGACGCGATCTCTCGCGAGGCCGACTCCTGGAACGTCTCCGGCTGGTATGCTCCCGGTGCCAACCTTCACCGCTCTGCCTTTGGTGGCCGTAACTTCGAGTACTACTCCGAGGACCCGCTGCTTTCCGGCACCATGTGCGCCGCCGTTGTGAGCAAGGCCACAGAGAACGGCCTGATCTGCTACGTCAAGCACTTTGCCCTGAACGAGCAGGAGACCCAGCGTCACTACGGCCTGTGCACTTGGGCCAACGAGCAGTCCATCCGCGAGCTCTACCTCAGCTCCTTTGAGGCCGCGGTCAAGGACGGCAAGACGCTTGCCCTCATGAGCTCCTACAACAACCTCGGCACCACCTGGGCCGGCGGCAGCACCGCACTTCTCAAGAACGTGCTGCGCGGCGAGTGGGGCTTCAACGGCTGCGTCCTGACCGACAACCTCGAGCAGCACGGCTTCATGGACACCGAGGTCGCCATTCTGAACGGCGGCACGTGCACCCTGTCCAACGGCATGTTCAGCCAAGACGACGTGTCCACGCTCTCCCAGAGCGCCACGGGCATGAAGTACCTGCGCGAGGCCGCCCACCAGTACCTCTA
>CAZEHG010000035.1:0-13741 GCA_964512475.1 uncultured Atopobium sp. | reverse complement strand
AGATGATCATGGGCGGCGTCATGTCCGTCATGATGCTCTGGTTTGGTTGGACCTGCCCGGCGGCCGTCCTGCTGTACTACGTTGCCTCTTCCCTGTGGCAGGTCGTGCAGCAGAAGCTCGTGACCCAAAAGGTCATGGAGAAGGCCAAGCGTGAGGCCGAGGAGAAGGCCAAGAATACTCCGGTCGAGGTCAACGTTGTTCGCAAGGAAAAGAAGCCTCGTCAGCACAAAAAGAACTAAAAACACTTGTCTTTTTATGCATTAAGTTTAATTTACTATGTAATTCGGAGGTTGGCATGGATAATGAGGAAATGACTGAGGCAACGACGGTCACCGTCGATCAGTCCCTCGATGCTGACGCGGCCGACGACGAGTTCGCTTCTATTCGCGAGCACTTCGAGGCTGGGATGGCGCTCACTGACGAGGAGACCGATAAGGTTGCCGACGTCGCAGTCGAGTACCTCCGCAGTCTCCTTTCTTTTTTTGGTGAGAACAATTCCTCTATCGATGAGTACGATGGGGACAATGGTGAGCTCATCCTCGACGTCAACGGTGGTGATCTCGCTGTTTTGATTGGTAAGCACGGCCATACGCTCGATTCACTCCAGATGGTTCTTACGTCTCTCATGAGCTCTACGCTTAAGTTCTACTACCCGATCACGGTAGATATTGAGAGCTATAAGAGCCGCAGGAAGAACAAGGTACAAGGGCTTGCGAGAAGTGCTGCTCAGCGTGCCCGTAAGCAGGGTCGCGTTGCTATGGCTCCCATGAATGCCTATGAGAGGCGTCTTGTTCACCTTGCTTTGGTTGACGACGACTCCGTTACCACTCATTCCGAGGGAGTCGATCCCAACCGTCGTGTGGTTATCACGGCTGTTAGATAATCATTAGCTTCAGGTACTATCTAAGGAGAGGACTTGTCCTCTCCTTTTTTATTGCCAATACTTCTTGTGTCGAAAGTTTTTGTCAGGAGAGCTTTATGGATCAATATGAAGTTGAAAAGGCGGTTGAACAGCTTCTTTCTGAGATGCGGTGGATGGGGTTCGCTTGTTCCCTTGATAAGGCTCAGAGGATGATTCACCACCTTGAATTGGTCATCGAGAAGAACAAGCTAATGAATCTCACAAGAATCGTGACTCTGAGAGACGCTGTGACGCTCCATATCGTCGACTCCCTTGTCCCTCTCCTGACCAACGATTTCAACCCCTCAAAGGGTCTTAGATTCGTTGATATTGGAACCGGGGCCGGATTCCCTGGAATTCCACTTGCTCTCATGACAGATATGCAAGGTACTCTGATTGATTCTGTTGGTAAGAAGGTCTCCGCTGTTAATGAGTTTCTCAGTGAGCTTAGGCTTGATTCTTGTCGTGCTCTTGCAATTCGGGCTGAGCTTCTTGCGATTGACGAGCCTCATGCCTACGACTATGTCTGCGCCCGCGCTGTAGCTCAGAGTAATGTTCTTATTGAGTATGCAACCCCTCTTTTAAAGTTTGGTGGGCAACTCATCCTTGAGAAAGCAAACCCTTCGTCTGAAGAACTCGATAATGCGAACTATGCTGCTCAGATTTGTGGTCTCGTTCGCGTTTCACGTGAAACATTTGAGTTGCCTCGAGATCTTGGACACCGAGAGGTATTGATTTACGAGAGAGACCATGACGCACGCATAAAGCTCCCTCGTAGGAATGGTCTTGCAAAGTCTGAGCCTTTAGAAGTTAGAAGGTATTAATAGGAATTCAGGTAATTCAAAGAATGAAAACCACCCTTGTTTCACGTGAAACAAGGGTGGTTGCTTAAAAGACTCGTGGATCTGATGGAAGCAGATAATGACCATAGTATTGTCCGTGTTTCACGTGAAACAAACTAACGGAGCGATTATAGAGTGATATGACGTAAGATAGAGAAACTTTGTATTCTCATACGCTATAAGGAGCACAAGTGGGCTTTAGAGACATAAAACGTGGGTTTCCAGACAAAAACACTCGTATCCTCGCCTGTATTAATCAAAAAGGTGGAGTGGGAAAATCAACGACAGTAATTAACCTTTCCGCAAGTCTTTCTGAGCTTAAAAAGAAGGTTTTGATTATCGATTTCGACCCTCAGGGTAATGCATCGTCGGGATTCGGAATTGAAAAAGAGGAATTGGAACACGATATCTATGATGTCGTGCTTCAAGATTATCCTATTGAGGATATTATCCAACCAACTGCATGCAAATCTGTGTTTGTGGCTCCTGCAACAATCCAACTTGCAGGTGCTGAAATTGAGTTGGTGTCCAAAATGTCGCGCGAAGGTTGTCTTAAGCGTGCGTTGAAGCCAATTGAGGGAGAGTTTGATTACATAATCATCGACTGTCCTCCGTCACTTGGACTTCTCACTATTAATGCATTAACGGCAGCCGATTCGTTGTTGATTCCTATTCAGTGTGAGTACTACGCACTTGAGGGTGTAACGAAGCTTCTTGAATCAATGAGAATGGTGCAAAAGAACATAAACCCGGATCTTGATGTGTTTGGTGTAGTTCTTACCATGTTCGATACCCGTACCTCCCTTTCAAGGCAGGTTGAAGAGGAGGTTAGGAATTACTTCGGCACTAAAGTGTTTAAGACGGTAATTCCCCGCAACATTAAGATTGCCGAGGCTCCTTCTTATGGACAGCCAATCAATATTTATGCGCGTGTAAGTAAGGGAGCCCTTGCTTACGGCATGTTGGCGAAAGAGGTGACAAGACGTGGCTAAGAAAGCTCTTGGTAAAGGCCTTGGATCGCTTATGGGGACAGCTGAGGCTGAAACTGCAGCGTTCGACAGCGATTCAACGCTCCTAATCTCTCAGATTGTCCCAAATAAAGATCAACCGAGAAAACTCTTTAAAGAACAAGAGTTATCTGAGCTTTCCGATTCCATTAAACAGAATGGTGTCCTTCAGCCTCTTCTCGTTAGGAAAAAGGGAACTCAATATGAAATTGTTGCAGGTGAGCGTAGGTATCAGGCGGCGAAACTTGCTGGTCTGAAAGAAGTGCCTGTAATTATCAAGGATATCGACGATGATGAGGTCTTTAAGCTTGCACTCATCGAGAATCTGCAACGTTCTGACCTAAGCCCACTTGAAGAAGCAAGAGGTTATAAGCAACTTATTAAAGAAAGAAGCCTTACACAGGACGAGACGGCGAAGTTGGTGTCTAAGTCACGTTCGGCCGTGACAAACACCTTACGATTACTTGATCTCCCTAGTGAGGTTCAGCAATTCGTTGAAGACGGGTCGTTGACAGCTGGTCATGCACGAGCAATTCTCGCTGTGCCTTCTGAGGAGGGGCGTATCAAGCTTGCTCAGAAGGTGGTAGATGAGAAGTTATCGGTAAGACAGACAGAAACTCTTGCGCCGCTCTTTTCTGTCGATGCTGAGGCTACCCCTCGACGCAGGGAGCCGACCCCACAGTCTTTCAAGCGCGCGGCTCGTCAGTTAAGGCAGGTTCTTGAAACGAACGTGAAGGTTAAATCTGTTCGAGGCAAGAACAAGATAGAGATTGAGTTTTCGACAGAAGAGGAACTCGCGCAGCTAGTGAATAAGCTCTCTGGTATGGACGGCGAGCAATTATGAAGGTTAAGAACGTCTTAATTGGTTCTGTGATGCTTATGGCAGCAGGTTATCTCTTCTATAGCTATGGACTGCGAGATGACGCAAAACAGAAAATTAAAGAGCTCGCGCAAGCCTCTAAGAAAGGATATGAAACAATCTCCGACCTTATCGAGGAACATCAAGGTGTGGTGATTACGGACACCAGTTCGCTCCCAAATGTACAATCGACCATGCGACAATGGGAAAGCCTCGGATATTAAGGATATAAATAATTCGCCGTTAGAAGTTCTCTAACGGCGAATTATGTTAAATATCTTGTTTACTGAGTTAGCTCATCCGCTGTTTCAACTGGCCGCATGCGGCGTCTATATCCGCGCCTCTAGAGTTGCGGATGGTGGCCTCGACGCCGACGCGAGCGAGCGCGTTGAGGAAATCATCGGCCTTACGCTGGGTCGACGGCTTAAGTTTCGACCCAGGGACCTCGTTTAGCTGAATCAGGTTGACGTGGGCAAGGGTGTCGCGACAGAAATCGCAGAGTGCGTTCATCTCATCTCGCGAGTCGTTCACCCCTCCGATGAGAGCGTACTCGTAAGTTGGTCGCCGCCCGGTACGGTCGACGTACTCTCCCATCACGGTATAGAGATTAAGAAGTGAATACTTCTTGACCCCGGGCATCAGGAAATTACGGGTCTTCTGTACCGCGGAGTGAAGAGAGACCGCGAGGGTGAACTGCTCCGGCTCATGGGAGAACTTGCGGATCATGGGGATGACGCCGCAGGTGGAAACGGTGAGGTGGCGCGCCCCGATCCCTCCCTGCTCGGGGTCATTGAGCTTGCGCAGGGCGGACATGGTTGCGTCGTAATTCATGAACGGCTCGCCCTGCCCCATGAAAACGACACTCGTCACGCGCGTGTTGAAATCATCGCGAACATGCATGACCTGGTCGTAAATCTCGGTCGCGGTGAGGTGCCGGGTGAAGCCGGCTCCGCCGGTGGCGCAGAACGCGCAGCCCATGGCACACCCCGCCTGGCTGCTCACACAGACAGCGAGCTTCTTGCCCGAGGGCATGCCGACGCACTCGACGGCCGCGCCGTCGGGGAACCTGAGCAGGTACTTGCGGCTGCCGTCCTCGGAAATCTGGCGCGCGACCTCCTCGACGCCGCCCAAGGTGAGTTTGGAGGAGAGCTCCGCGCGGAGCGCCTTGGGGAGGTTGGTCATGTCGTCGAAAGAACTGGCGTTCTTATTCCAAATCCAATCCTCGACTTGTTTCACGCGAAACGCCGGCTGGCCGAGAGAGGACATGAGTTCCATGAGCTCGCCCTTGGTCAGTGATTTGAGATCGCGCATCTGCGCCGAAGAAACAGTTTCGTTCGTGGTACCCACGTAAGCTCCCGTCTACGAGTCGTCCCTGCGGTGGAGTATCCTCTCAACAGGAAATGAACCTCTGTGCCAAATGAGTATACGTGCAGCGCAGAGGCGGTCTGGCTAAGGAGCGCCATGAACACAGAAGAACTCAAGGCACTGAAGGTAGCCGTCCTCGCGGGTGGATGGTCTGACGAGCGGGCGGTATCCCTCAAGTCGGGCGCCGAGTGCCAAAAGGCCCTTCTTGACGCCGGCTTCTCGCAGGTTGACTTCATTGATATTGCCGAGCCCGGGTTTGTCGAGAAGCTTAGCCGCGGCGGATACGACGTCGCCTTCCCAGCACTCCACGGCCGTTATGGCGAGGACGGCTGCGTTCAGGGCCTTCTTGAGGTGATGCATATCCCCTATACCTTCTCCGGAGTCCTCGCGCAGGCGGTCTCGATGGAGAAAGAGGTCGCAAAGATCATCTATGAGAAAGCGGGTATCCGCGCGCCGCGCGGCTTCGATTTCGCTGCAAGCGTGGAGCTCTCGAAGCAACAGCTCGACGCGATCGTGTCTGAGCTCGGTCTGCCGCTCATCGTCAAGCCATCGGGCAACGGCAGCAGCATCGGAATCACGAGGGTAACCGAGAGGCCGCAACTCGCGCCCGCCATCGCCCGCGCCGCGGCAGGCGGAGAGCGCGTCCTCGTGGAGGAGTGCGTGCAGGGCATGGAGATCACCGTTCCCGTGATCGGCAACGAAGATCCCCACGCGCTGCCTATCGTGGAGATCGTGACGGGCGCAGACTACTACGACGAGAAGGTCAAGTACGAGCCGGCGGAGCTCCATCACGTCATCCCTGCGCGCCTTCCGGCGACCGTCTACGCAAAGGCACAGGCGCTCGCGGAGGCCGCGCACAAGGCCCTGGGTTGTGCGGGGTGCTCCCGCAGCGACTTCATCGTCACGGACGAAGGGGAGCCCATTATCCTCGAGACGAACACCATCCCCGGCATGACGGCCGCGAGCCTGCTGCCGGACTCGGCGCGCCATGGAGGCATCGAGTTCCCGGATCTTTGCACGAGGTTTATTGAGCTGGCCATGGAGAAGACAAAGGACCGCACAAAAGGCGAATAAAAGCGCACGGTTGCGAGGACTCCGCGGCGGGGCGAGTGAAGAACGTAGATAAGGAAGATCACATGACGAAGGACGCCCAGCACGAGGGTCAGCCGGCGCCGACCCTCGACGACCTCATCATGCCGGGGACGCCGGGCGAAGTGGCCGCCGCGTACCGCACGCTCGCCGAGCGCGCGAAGACGGCGCGGTTTGACTTGCTCGAGGACGACGTTGTGGTTCTCGACACGGAGACGACCGGCCTGAGCTTCAAGGACTGTGAGCTCATAGAGATAAGCGCCGCGCGTCTTCACGGGCGCGAGGTGGTCGAGCGCTTCGAGACCTTCGTAGACCCCGGCCAGCCGATCCCTCCCGAGATTCAGAAGTTGACCGGCATAAGGCAGATCGACGTCGCCGCCGCGCCGTCGCCGAAGGAGGCGGTCGCGGAGCTCGCGGGGTTCGTGGGAGGGGCGCCGATCCTGGCGCACAACGCGACATTCGACAGGACCTTCATCGAAGCAGTGCCAGGCGGGGCCGGGGTGTCCGATATCTGGGTCGATACGCTCTCGCTCTCGAGAATCGCGCTGCCGAGGCTCTCGTCCCACCGATTGGCGGATATGGCGTCGGCGTTCGGCTGCGCCGCCGTCACGCATAACTCGACGGACGACGTAGACGCTCTCTGCGGCATGTGGAGGATCATTCTCTGCGCCTTGAGTGACCTGCCGGCGGGGCTGGCTGGGTTTCTTGCCGGTATGCATCCGGAAATCGATTGGGCGTTCAGGCCGGTACTCTCGCAGATGGCGCTCGCCGAGGAGGGTGTGGGGTTCTCGCTGCCTGAGGCTCGGGCAAAACTCGTTATGTCCGCAACGGGCCACGTTCGTATGGACGCGCAGGAGCTCGACGGCCCCGCGACCTGCCCATCTCCTGAGGAAGTGACCGCCGAGCTGCGTGCCGGCGGCGTCGCGTCGCGCATGTATGAGCGGCTTGAGCGCCGGCCGGAGCAGGAGGAGATGGCCCGCGAGGTGGCCCGCGCGCTCAAGGAATCCTCTCACCGAGCCATCGAGGCGGGGACAGGCGTCGGGAAGTCGCTCGCCTACCTGCTGCCCATGTCGCTCTACGCGAAGAAGAACAACGTGACGGTGGGCGTGGCGACGAAGACGAACGCCTTGACCGACCAGCTCGTCTCGCATGAGCTGCCCGCGCTCGCCGCGGCCCTGCCTGACGGCCTCGAGTTCCACAGCCTCAAGGGGTACGACCACTACCCCTGTTTGCACAGGATGGACCGCGCCGTCCGGGAGGACCTTCCCATCGCCGCCGGCAAGAAGGACGGCCGGTCGGACAACGCGGTCGGCTCCGACATGCTGACGGCGCTCGCCGTGTGCTATGCGTTCGCGTGCCAGTCCCCGGACGGCGACCTGGACGCGCTCGGCATCCGCTGGCGCTATGTTCCGCGCAGGATGCTCACTACGACCTCCAGCGAGTGCCTGCGCTCGCGCTGCCCGTACTACCCCAACCTCTGCCTGCTCCATGGGGCGCGCAAACGCGCCGCCTGCGGCGACGTCGTGGTCACGAACCACTCGCTGTTGCTCAGGAACGTGGAGGCGGACGGCAACATCCTGCCCCCCATCCGCCATTGGGTGGTCGACGAGGCGCACGCCTTCGAGGCCGAGGCGCGCCGGCAGTGGGCCGTCGAGGTTTCCGGCGAGGAGGCTCGCGTGGCCTTTGAGCTCCTGGGAGGGACGAAGACCGGCGTCATCCGCAACCTCATGGCCCAGGCGGCGAGGCTGGACAACTCGACGCTCGTCACGGGGCTTCTTGCCAAGGCGGCGGCGACGATAGCACGGGCACAGGTGTCGACGGCCGACCTCTTTGAGGCGGTCCACGGAATGGCGGGCCTCGCCCGCGGGGGCGAGGGCGGCTACGACGTGGCGACGCTCTGGGTGAGCCCGGAAATAAGGGAGAAGACCGAGTGGGCGGCGGTCGCGGAGGCGGGGGAACGGGCCGCCGAGGTCCTCGCCGAGGCGAACAAGCAGCTGAAGGAGGCGGTCGATGCGCTGCGAGAGGCCGATGCCCGCGCGGCGTCGGACCTCGCAGAGTCGACGCGCTTCCTGGCCGACCTGCTCGACGGCGTGCGCCTGGTGTGCGTAGAGCCCGACCCGGCCTATGTCTACTCGGCGCAGGTCAGCCGCTCGAGGAAGCGGCAGAACATGGAGAAACTCTGCGCCGAGAAGCTCGACGTGGGAGCCGACCTCGCCGAGCGGTGGCTCCCCGAGATGGAATCGGTGGTCTTCACCTCGGCGACCATCGCCGTGGGAGAGAGTTTCGAGCACTTTGACGCAGCCGTGGGGCTCGACCGTGTTGGCAACCATCGCGACCTGAGGCTCGACTCCAGCTTCGACTTCAACCGGAACATGAGTGTGGTTGTGGCCAAGGACATGCCCGCCCCAAACGAGAGGGGCTACATAGAGGCGCTCGTAGAGCTCCTTTACGACGTGCATGTGGCCATGGGCGGATCGGTGCTTACCCTCTTCACGAACCGCCGCGATATGGAGCGCGTCCATGAGTTGCTGTCGCCGAGGCTCGCCGATGCGGGGCTCGAGCTCGTCCAGCAGGGAAAGGGAGCGAGCGCCCGCCGCCTGCGCGACCGATTCGTCTCCGATAAGGGGCTCTCGCTGCTGGCGCTCAAGTCGTTCTGGGAGGGGTTCGACGCTGCCGGCGACACGCTGCGCTGCGTGGTTATCCCCAAGCTGCCGTTCGCGAGCCCGAACGACCCGCTTGTGCGCGAGCGTGAGGCCCGCGACCAGCGCGCCTGGTGGAAGTACTCGCTGCCCGAGGCCGTGATCAGCGTGAAGCAGGCTGCGGGCAGGCTCATCCGCACGTCGACGGACACCGGCGTGCTCGTGTTGGCCGACTCGCGTCTGGTGACCAAGCGCTACGGGCGCCAGTTCGTCTCTTCCCTGCCGAGCAAGAGCGTGCAGACGATGGAGCGCGCCGGGGTCGGGCGCTTCATAAAGATGTGGCGCGCAAGCCGGGAGCGTTAGGTCTTCCCAAAATGCCGTTGTTGCGGGGGACAGACGTGGAGGAGATGTCGGTGCAGATGAAACCCGTCGCAGCGCGCGTATACTGATGGTTCTCATGTAGCGTCGGCGCCCTTGTCCGGGCGCCAAGGGAGGAGAAGCTTGTGGCACAGACCGCCGAGAAGCCGCTCGTGGGCATCATCATGGGTTCCAAATCCGATATGCCGACCATGGAAACCTGCACAACCCAGCTCGATGAGCTCGGCGTCCCCTATGAGCTCGTGATCGCCTCGGCCCACCGTACCCCCGACAAGGTACATGAGTGGGCCGCCTCCGCCGCCGACCGCGGCCTCAAGGTGATCATCGCCGCCGCCGGCAAGGCGGCGCACCTCGGCGGCGTGGTGGCGGCCTTCACCCCGCTGCCCATCATCGGCGTCCCGATGAAGACCTCCGATCTCGGCGGCATGGACTCGCTCCTCTCTATGGTGCAGATGCCCTCCGGCGTGCCCGTGGCCTGCGTGGCCATCAACGGCGCGAAGAACGCCGCCATCTACGCGACACAGATTCTCGGTGCCACCATGCCCGAGTACCGCCAGGCCATCGTCGATTTCAAGCAGCAGATGGCCGAGGCCTAACGGCATGGCCCGTCACTTCAAGAACGACCCCGCGACCTCCGGCCAGCCGACCATCACGCGTCCCCCGCGCGGCGGCGATGAGTCCTATCACGCCCCGGCCGGCAACCGCTACGCCAGGTCCGCCGCCGCCGGCGCCGTCGGCTACAACTCCGTTGTCGGAGGCGCCGAAGCGAAGAAGAGGCGCAATAAAGCCCGCCGCGGCCCCGCGCGCACCGACCCCTATGACATCAAGGGCAGGCGAGACCCCAAGCGCCGCCGCTCCCGTATCATCTCGACCGTCTTCCTGGTCGTGGGCCTGGCCCTTCTCATCGGTGCCGCGGGAATGTGGATATACAACCAGCACCAGTATCGCGAGCAGGACCAGATAAACGAGAAGCTCGCGACCTACGCGACGGTCGACGACACCGGCTCGACGGCGCCTCAGGTGGACTGGGCGTCGCTCAAGGCCGTCAACACCGACGTCGTCGGATGGATTCAGATTCCCGGGACCGTCGTCAACTACCCCGTTTACCAGGGATCGGATAACGACGAGTATCTCCGCACGAACGCCGAGGGGCAGTACTCGGTGGGAGGCCAGATTTTCCTCGACGCCGACAACGCCGCCCCGGGCATGGTGGACAAACAGTCGATCATCTATGGGCACCACCTGTACAACGGCTCCATGTTCAAGGCAGTGGCGGACCTTGAGAACCAGGGAATGTTCGACTCCATCCAGACCATCTGGTACGTGACGGAGGAAGCAACCTACGAGCTGCGGCCCCTCTTTACGTACAAGACCGACGGCGACGACGAGAACGTCCGCCAGTTCTCCTTCGAGTCCGACGACGTTTTCCACAGCTACCTTTCCGATCTCGCGGCAAAGGCGAGCTCCAAGTCCTCCGACTGCGATGAGGCCATCTCGACGGCCTCCAACGTGCTCTCGCTGTGCACCTGCAGCTACACTGGCAACGAGACGGGCCGCGTTATTCTCGTCTGCGTTCCGAAATAGCGTTCTTCCCAGCCACCCAGCCGGCCCCAACCGAGAGGAACATGATCTTCGTGTCAGAGAAGCTCGACCACCTGGAAAGAAGGGCTGTCGACGCGCCAGCCGACCCCGAGACCGACGACAAGCTCCACGAGGAGTGCGGCGTTTTCGGCATCTGGGCGCCCGGCCACGACGTGGCGCGCATGACCTACTTCGCGCTCCATGCCCTGCAGCATCGCGGTCAGGACTCGTCCGGCATCGCCGTGGGCGATGGAAAGACGGTCCTCGTGCGCAAGGACCTCGGCCTGGTCACGCAGGTCTTCACCGACGCCGACCTGGCCGCCATGCCGGGAAAGGTCGCCTGCGGCCACTGCCGCTACGGTACCGCCGGCGCCAAGGGCTGGGAGTCCGCCCAGCCGCACCTCTCGATGATCAACGACGTGATCATCGCCCTCGCGCACAACGGCACGCTCGTCAACTTCGACTCGCTTCGCCACGAGCTCATCGAGATGGGCATCCCGTTCCGCTCGAACACCGACTCCGAGGTCGCGGCCAAGCTCATTGGGTTTTTCACGCAGCGTGGTCACAGCCTCCGCACGGGCATCGTGCACACCATGCGCATGCTCGAGGGCGGCTACGCCATGGTGCTTGTGCGCGACAACGCGCTCTACGCCTTCCGCGATCCCCACGGCATCCGGCCCCTGGTCCTGGGGAAGCTTCCCGACGAGGCAGGCTGGGTCGTGGCGTCAGAGACATGCGCGCTCGACACCGTGGGCGCCGAGTATGTGCGCGAGGTCGAGCCGGGTGAGATCATCCGCGTCTCGGATGACGGCCTCTCGTCCCGGATGGGATGTCGTCCCCGCGGCGTCGCAAACTGCATCTTCGAGCACGTGTACTTCTCGCGCCCCGACTCCGTCAAGGACGGCATGTCCATCTACCAGGTGCGCCATAACATGGGCCGTGTCCTCGCGCGCGAGACGCCAGTCGATGCCGAGCTGGTCATCGGGGTGCCCGACTCCGGTTGCCCCGCGGCCGAGGGCTTTGCCAAGGAGTCTGGCATCCCCTATGGCACGGGCCTCATCAAGAACCGCTACATCGCCCGCACCTTCATCGCCCCCACGCAGGAGCTGCGCGAGCGCGGCGTGCGCCTCAAGCTCAACGCCCTCCACGACGTGGTCGACGGCAAGAGGATCGTCATGGTTGACGACTCCATCGTCCGCGGCACCACCTCGAACCAGATCGTGCAGCTGCTGCGCGACGCCGGGGCGACCGAGGTGCACGTGAGGAGCGCGTCGCCGATGGTCAAGTGGCCCTGCTTCTACGGGATCGACACTGCCGACCAGGACCAGCTCATCGCCGCGAACATGACCCTGGAGCAAATCCGCGAGCATATCGGCGCCGACTCAGTCGGTTTCCTCTCGGTCGAGGGCCTCATGGAATGCGTGCCCAAGGTCGGTTACTGCAAAGCCTGCTTCGACGGCAACTATCCCGTCGAGATTCCCAAGTCCTTCTATGAGGAGAAGTTCCTTCCCGGCTACATGCCGAACAACCTGAACCCCGCGAGCGACCTCTCGAAGATGCACCCCGAGGACGTCCTCGAAATGGTAGACAAGGAGAACTAGCATGTCCGACGCCAAAGAGATCAAGCACATTACCTACGCCGAGGCCGGCGTCGACACCGCCGAGGGCGCCCGAGCCGTCGACTGCATCAAGGACGCCGTGAAGGCGACCAACCGCCCCGAGGTCATCGGCGGGCTCGGCGGGTTCGGCAGCTGCTTCTCCATGAAGGGTTTCAAGGACATGGAGGACCCGGTGCTCGTGTCCGGCACCGACGGCGTGGGCACCAAGCTCGCCATCGCGCAGCTGCTCGACCGCCACGACACCGTGGGAGAGGACCTCGTGGCGATGTGCGTCGACGACGTCGTGCCCATCGGCGCCGAGCCGCTCTTCTTCCTGGATTACGTGGCTATCGGCAAGCTCCGCGCCGAGCACGTGGCCGAGATCGTCAAAGGCATCGCGGAGGGCTGCAAGAAGTCTGGCTGCGCCCTCGTCGGCGGCGAGATGGCCGAGCATCCCGGTGTCATGAACCCGGACGACTACGACCTGGCCGGCTTCGTTGTGGGCGTTGTCGACCGCCCGAAGATGATCGGGCCCGAGAAGGTCAAGGTCGGCGACGTCATCCTCGGCCTTCCTTCTTCCGGCATCCACTCAAACGGCTACTCGCTCGTGCGCAAGGTTGCCATCGAGGGCAAGACGGTCGAGGAGTTGAATGAGCCGCTGGCCGAGCTCGGCGGCGAGTCCCTGGCAGACGCCGTCCTGCGCCCGACGACCATCTACGCGGGCGGCCTCGTGGCCGCGCTCAAGGCCGGCGCCCCCATCCACGCCATGGCCCACATCACCGGAGGCGGCATCACAGAGAACCTCAACCGCGCGCTTCCCGCGGACGTCGACGCGCTCGTGTACCGCGGCGGTGAGGACGGTCCCGCGTGGCCGATGCCGCCGGTCATCACGTACATGATCAAGGCCGCCGGGCTCACCCCCGACGAGGCGTACCGCACCTTCAACATGGGAGTGGGCATGAGCATCATCTGCGCGCCCGAGGACCAGGCGGAGGTCGAGGCGGCGCTGCACGAGCAGGGCTTCGAGACGTTCGTCATGGGTGAGTGCGTGCCCGGCGCCGGTGAGGTGACCTATCGATGAGCCACTGGAGTTGCGAGGGCGGAGTTTGTCGCCTGGTCGAGGATGAAGAGGCTGTCGCCGGCGAGCCACTGAAGATCGGCGTGCTCATATCCGGCTCCGGCACCAACCTGCAGGCCATCGTCGACCGCATCGCGGACGGCTCGCTCAACGCGCAGATCGCGCTTGTGGTTTCCAGCCGCCCGGGCGTCAAGGGCATCGAGCGCGCCGAGGCCGCGGGCCTGTCCCTGCTGGTCATGGAGAAGTCCGAGTACGCCGCCGACGCGGAGGCCGCGGACGAGAAGATAGCTGCCGCCCTGACTGCCGTCGGCTGTGAGTACGTGATTATGGCCGGCTACATGCGCATGGTTCGCAAGCCGCTGCTGGAGGCCTTCCCCAACCGCATCGTCAACCTGCACCCGGCG
>CAZEHG010000034.1:0-13945 GCA_964512475.1 uncultured Atopobium sp. | reverse complement strand
CCGAGGCCTACGGCGCCACCGCCGAGATCATCACGCTCTCCGACGTGGCCCCGCTGATCTGCGACCCCAAGCTCACCGACGAGGTCGTGGGCTACATGAGGGAGCTGCCGATCCCCGGCCTTACGCCCTACCCCGGCATCGAGGCGAGCGCCTCCGAGGACTTCGCGACCATCGCCGAGCGGATCCCGGCGACGTTCATGTATCTCTCCGCCGGCTACACCGACGAGCGTGGCGCCTTCAACGCGCACAACCCGAAGGTCCAGTTCAACGAGGACGTCTGTGACCAGGGCCCGGCCTTCCTCGCGCACTGCGCCGTCCGCTGGCTCGAGGAACACCAGGCGTAGGCGTCCGCAGCGGCGATGCCCGCGCTCACCGCGGGCGCGACCGCAGCGCCTGTGAACGCCGCCCCCGCGCCGCCCCAACCCCGCTGCCCTTCTTCCCAACAGAGAAAGGACCCACATATGGCAGATCAAGCCGCCAACGCGCCGCAGGTAGCGATCCCGCTCCCGCCCGCAAAGAAGCGCGCCGTGCAGGCCGGGTGCGTCTGCATGATGCTCTCCGTGGCCATGTACGGTCTCGTCTTCGCGACGCTCACCTCGCCCATCCTCGAGAGCGTGGACGCCATGGGCTACGTGAGCCTCTTCACCATCTTCGCGAGCCTGGGCGTGAGCATCATGACGCCCATCGGAGGCAAGCTCGGCGACCTCGTCGGCCGCCGCAACATCGTCGTGATTCCGGGCATCATCTGCGCCGTGGCCGGCTGCGCGTTCGCCTTCGTGCGCTCGCTCGTGCCGCTCATGGTGCTGCGTCTGCTTATCGGCTTCGCGCAGGGCGCCTTCACCGCCGCGCCCTACATCATCGCGGGCCTCATCAACGAGCGCAAGGACGTGCCCAAGGCCATGGGCATGCTCGCCACGGCCATCGCCGTCGGCGGCTTCGGCGGCTCCATCATCGCCGGCATCCTGACCGACGCGGGCCTGCTCGAGGCGGCCATCCTCATGCCCGCCATCCCGCTGCTCGTCGGCGTCGTCCTCATCGGCACCAACCTGCCCAACATCAAGCGCGAGGGCCCCGTCCAGATCGACTGGGCCGGCATCGCCGCGCTGGTCATCGCCCTGTGCGGCATCATCCTCGCCCTCAACTTCGGCTCCACCATGGGCTGGACGAACCCCGCCATCCTCGTCGGCTTCGCCGTGGGCATCGTGGCCCTCGTCGCCCTCATCAAGGTCGAGCAGGGCGCTCCCGAGCCGCTGATCCCGCTGCGCCTCTTCGCCAACAAGCAGTACACGCTGCTGCTCATCATCGGCTTCATCTGCTACTTCTACACCACCGCCATGAACACCTACGCGTCGGTCGGCGCCCTGAAGGTCATGGGTGCCTCCACCACCGCCGCGGGCTCCCTGCAGTTCCCGCGCACCATCCTCACCATGATCTTGCCGACCATCGCCGGCACCTGGGTCGGCAAGAGCTCCAAGAACGCCTGGAAGGCCATGGCCATCGGAACCTTCTTCGTGGCCGTCCCCATGTTCGTCATGGGCTTCACCACCGCCGCGACCCCCATCGCCGTCTACTTCGTGGCCATCACCGTCACCGGCGTCGCCGAGAGCTTCCGCGCCGTCTCCATCACCCCGACCGCGCAGGGCACCCTGCCCCCGGCCGACATGGGCGTGGGCACCTCGCTCGTCAACTTCGTGAACTCGCTGGCCAACACCATCGCGGCTGCCGTCTTCGGCGTGGCGTACAACCTGAGCACCGCCGCCGACCCCACAAACGCCGCGCTAATCCAGAACGGCGTCTGCGCGGTCTTCATGACCGCGGCGGTCGTCACCTTCGTCGGCTTCCTGCTGGTCATCTTCGTGATCCGCCCGAAGCTGCAGCCGAAGGAGTTGTAGTCCGGCACACAGACGCGTCGCCGTCGCCCAAAGCGCCCGCAGGCATGGCCCGCGGGTGCTTTTTTACGTCACAAGGAGGCCTGGAGCGGGCTCGAAGTCTGCAAAACGCCGTAAGCGAACATCCAAATTCGGACTAGGCGATTAGACAGCACTTCGGCAGGCGTTGTGCAAGCTCTTGACCTGCGGAAACGCGAACACCACGCCAACGCCTGACCACACCTCTCGCAGCAAGATATTCACTTACGCGACTATCCGAGTGCAATGCAGCCCGGCACTTGGCTCCGGCTGCAGCAAACTTCGCCGAACGGGTGTCTTAATTCGAGAACGCCGAGTATCCGAGCAGCTCGGACCCTGAATATCTGTGGAAACTCAGCGGCAAACCGTCCTGATACTCAACCAAGCGCCAACAAGACACCCGTTCGGCGAACTTCGTTATATTCACGCCCCGGCAGAGACCGCCGGGGACCATTGTATGGCCCCCGTCACCACAGGACGCGCATGCACAACGCCCAAGCGTTCAGTTGGGAACTGAACCCAAGCCCAATTTTACATGCCCAAAACCGAAAGCTTTGAGCGCTCAATCCCGAAAGTCGGGCTTGACTAAACACACCATTAACAGCAGTTTCCGTCCCCTCGCGGGGAATGGGGGGTTATCAACCAAACAGGTCCATTAACTGCAAAACCAGCACCGATGTCCCCACTCAATCAAGAAGCCAACTCCAAGCCGGCTCTACATGGATGATGCCGGAGGAAGTCTCGAGCGTCTCCCAAGCATCTGCCGTGACGACGGCCGAATCGTCGAGCCCGTAACGTTCCATGGCGGCCTCGAGCGCATAGAGCTCGCGCCCGCGGGTCTTGGGAGCGGTCATCTCTACGCTGACCTGCACCAAGCTGTACACGTCGCCGAGAAGGGCGTCTCCCGAAACAAAATCCACCTCGTGGCCTTTACCCTCATGCACGAACCGCAGGCTCGCGAGCGATCCGCTCCTCGCTGACGGCACCGTCCGGCGCAGCTTGTTGAACACGGCCGTTTCCAAACGCTGCCCGGCCTCGTTGGCCGACGCCCGCGAGAAAGCGGCGAACATACCCGGATCAGAGGCATACACCTTGGAACTTGAGCGGGCGTTGTCAGAGACGGATCGGCTCAGCTCTCCGAGGGAGAAAAGGAGATATGCCTGCTCATAGTACCCAAGCAAATTAGAGAGCGACTCGCGCGAGGTACTGACCCCACGGCTCTTGAACTCGTTAAAGACCTTATTTACAGAGAGTTCCCGGGCTGACGATGCGATGCAACGCGAGAGGAAGGCACTCGCCACCTGCGGGCTTCGAAGGTTGTAACGCTCGATAACGTCAAACGCCACGGTACGATAGGCGTATTCCTGAAGAAGCGCCGTGGCATCAACAGGATTGAGCTCCAAAGGGACTATATAGCCCCCGCGTTTTAGGTAACCGATAAGCGAGTTCCTCAGCAGCGACTGGTCGTCTGCCGAGTAGGCGGGCTGCCGCGCGATACTCCTCCCGGTTGTGAACCGCACGTACTCGGAAAAGCTCAGGGGAAACATCTCGCGCGGCAGCGACCTGCCGCGAAATTCGCTGCCCAGCTCCGCCGACAGCATGCGCGACGAGGAGCCCGTAACATAAACGGTCACCTTAGCCGAATCGATCAGCCGCCTGAGGAACAGCCCCCAATCGGGAACCTCCTGAATCTCGTCGAAAAAGAGGAAGGCCCCCTCTTCCCTCGCCATGGGATGCATCGCATAAAAGGTGTCCACAACATCAGAGAGAAGCTCTTTGGAGTAGGGCTTGAGGCGCTCATCCTCAAAGTTGAAATACAACATGTTGGACAAGCTGTAGCCCGCGGAAACAAGGTCGCGCATCTCCTGGAACAGGCGGTAAGTCTTGCCGCAACGGCGCGTACCGACGATGACCTGCGCGAGGTTACCTCGCCTGGGCTCCTGGACCTCCGAGAGCTTGAGGTCGCGAGGGAACACCTCGGGTATTCCCTGCTGCTCGAAATCGAGGATCTTTTCTTGCGCCAGTACGTTCACGGGCATTGCGTCTTCCAATCTTGCCAGCCAACTTAGCAAGAAATTGTAATTCTTGTCAGTTTAGACTGCAAGATTTCGCGTTTTTTGCCATTTAGCATGACAAGAAGCGCGCCACATCGCCGTGAGCTACACACCGCACACGCCACCCGCCCTAGAACAAACACGCCTCAATAACGTCCTTGCCCCTGAGCGCATCCACCCACGAGCCCGGAATGGCGTCGAACCCGTACGCAATCCCCGCCAGCGCTCCGGCGACCGCGCCGGTGGTGTCGGCGTCATCGCCGAGGTTGACGGCCGCCAGAACGCAATCGGCGTAATTGTCCGTGTTCGCAAGGCACCAGAGCGCCGCCTCGTACGTGGCAAGAACATGGCCGCTCGAGGCGACCTGATCTGCGGGTTTGCTCACGTCGATGCGCTGCGAAGCAACCACACGCCCTGGCCGCCCGGTGATAAGCTCGCGCGCAGCCTGAACCATACGCACGCATGCCTCGACCGACGTACTGTGCGCATGGGTGATGGCCGAAACCGCGCGCACCTCGTCGTCGGTCGCATCGGTGAAGGCCAGCGGCACGGTGCGCATGAGGGAGCCGTTGCCGTTGTCGCGCTCGCCCAACAACCCGTGCCCGAGCCTCAGGGCCGTCGCCGTGGCGTTCCCGATGTCGAACAGGCCGTCGCACGTGTAAGCGTCGTCTCGATACCACGCGAGAAACTTCTTGCGAATGTCGCACGCATCAATGCGCCCCAGCTCACGGTAGCTGTCGCAAATGGCGAGCGCCATGGACGTGTCGTCGCTCCACGTACCGGCGGGCTGGTTATGCGTCCCGTGGCCCGTCATGCCCGAGCAGGTAAAAGAGCCGCGCACCATGAACTCGTAAGGAACGCCGACCGCGTCCCCGACCGCCTGGCCGAAGATGCAATCACGAAGAGTTGCCGTCATGGAAAGCCCCACTTTCTTCTCGTAATCTCGGCAGCGCCGAAGCGGCAAGCAACTCGCTTACCGCCCCCTCTTCCCCAGATACCCCTTGAGCAACGGCACACAGATGCGCACGCGGCCCCAACCGCAAGACTCGATCACGCCCGCATCGATGAGTCGCTTGCGGTACTTCTGTGCGTAGTCGGTCGTGACGCCTAGGCGATCGGCGAGTTCTGCAGTCGAGCTGTCCGCGCCGTCCGCCGCCATTGCGCACAAGAACCGCACGTCCATTTCGGAGAGCGCTGCGAGCGTCGTCTCGCAAACGTCGGTCTCGAACTCCTCGCCCGCAGAAGCCACGGCAGCGTCAAGGGCCTCATCGGTCAAAAATCCTGCACCCGCGCACAGAACAACCCCATGGCCCACGAGCTGCATCAGGTACGGGGAGCCTTGGGCCGCTTTCGCCGCGCGGCTCACTTGCGAAGGCGTGACCGTCACGTTGAGGTCTCTGAACGCATTGTTGTAAAAAGCCTCGATATCCAGGGTGCGAAGCGGGTCAAGCGAGACCTTCTTCGCGCGGTTGAGAAAAGTCAGGACCTTATCATTCAGCGTCGCAGAGACCGCACCCGGCAACCCCGCCATAACCAAGGCAACGTTCAGACCCTCGCCAATAAACTCCTGATAAACGGCCACAAGGTCACGGACATCCTGTGAATTTGCCTGGAGCTCATCAACCAAGATCAAAACACCATGACCCTGGTCGGTCAGTGTCCGGACAAGCTGGGTCAACTTGAACTGGTCAGACTTGGTCTCCTGAACCTCTCGGCTGAACTCAAGTCCGACCTCGAAGCCAAGCGCCCCGATGCTCCCGCCCGTCACGCGCGGCGTTTCGGTCACATACCGACTGCCCGAGTCCTGCACCTTCTCAACGATCCTGGAGAGCATGCCATCGGACACAATAGTCGGCGACGCCACAACAAAGCCGAGCCTAGCGGCCTGATCCACAAGCTCCCAAAGAAGCACGGTCTTGCCGCTTCCGCGCTGCCCGAGAAGCACCGTCGAGCGTTCCTTGCTGCCCGGCATGGACTCGAGGCCCGCGAGCAATCCCCCAAGGACTCCTTCCCTGCCAACCAGATACGTAGGCCTGTTTCCGAACGCCGGCGAGAAGATCGTGTCCTTGACCATCGGAAGCTCCTTTCCTTTTTTTCCTATTTTTTCCTATTTTTCCTATTTGTCAATTACCTGCGGAAACAAGGACTCGCAGATCGTTAAAACGTCGGCTCGGGAACCCCAGAATCGTGCCGCTCATTAACGCCTATGTATCCGGCTCGGTTTCGCCTGAGTAAGTTGCCGCCATATGACCCACGCCCCGTCCGAACCCCACCCCGCCGCGCTACAGTGGTACAGACAACCGCCACCGGAAGGACACCGCCATGAAGCTTTTCGCCTATTCCCTGCGCGAGTACGACGAGCTCGCTTTTCTCGACGCCCAGGCCGCCAAGCACGGATTCGTGTACGGCTGGACGAGCGAGTACCCCACGCTCGACAACGCCGAGCTGGCCCAAGGCTACGACGCGCTCACCATCATCACGAACCCGATGACGCCCGAGTTGCTCGGCCGCTATGCGCAGATAGGCATCCGCGGCATCGCCACGCGCTCCATCGGCTACGACCACATCGACCTCGCCGCCGCCCGCGACCTCGGCATCCGCGTGGCCCACGCGGCCTACCCGCCCGACGGCGTGGCAGACTACACGCTCATGCTCATCCTCATGGCCCTGCGCAAGGCCAAGCTCGTGGACGTCGCGGCCTCCTACCAGGACTTTGAGCTCCGCGGAAAGATCGGCCGCACGCTCGGCTCCTGCACCGTGGGCGTCGTGGGCACCGGGCGCATCGGCGAGGCGGTCTGCCGCAGGCTCGCCGGCTTCGGAGCGCGCGTGGTCGCCTGCGACCCCTACCCCAAGGCTGCGCTCGCGGACGCCGTGAAGTATGTCGAGCTCGAGGAGCTTCTCGCCTGCTCCGACGTGGTCACGCTCCACGCTCCGGGCCTGCCAGAGAACGACCACATGATCGGAGCCGACGAGCTCGCCCATATGAAGGACGGCGTCGTCATCGTCAACGCCGCGCGCGGCGCGCTTATCGACACGGCGGCACTCGTGGACGCGCTCGAGTCCGGCAAGGTAGGCGCGGCGGCGCTCGACACCATCGAGAACGAGGCCGGCCTCTACTACCTCGACCGCAGCCGAGACGTCCTGCCCAACCGCGACCGCTCCGTCCTCATGGCCTTTCCCAACGTGATCGTCACGCCGCACATGGCCTTCTACACCGAGGAGGCCGTCGACCACATGGTCAGCAGCAACGTCGAGGCGCTTCTCGCCTTCGACCGCGGCGAGGACTCGCCGTTCGAGGTCAAGTAGGCAAGAGGCGCACGGAACAACAGCGGCGGCACGCGGCGCGGCAGGCATCAAACACCCCGCGACGCGCAAACGGGCGGCGAGAAGGACTTCCTCCTCGCCGCCCGTCGCTTTCACCAGGGCCCACTTGGCCCGCAATTGCCTTGTGGAAGCGAGACAGCTGCAGTTTTTGCGCCACTAGCCGAGTATGGGATTTCCGCCCAGTCCGTCTACCTGCTGTTTTGTGGACCAAACATCGTCGGCTACTCACCGCCCTCTCATGAAACTGCAGCCGTCTGGGTAATCCTACGATGCGACCGACCGCCGCGCCCGGGGCTCGCCCGCTCCCCCTGCCCCTTGAGCCAGGTGCAGCCCGCTACGCTGTAGAGCGGGACGAACGGCAGCAGAATCGGGGTCTTCTTCACGTAGGCATGGTACTCGGGATCCGCGCCGTAGTTCTTGTTCTGACGCAGCTCGAGCCGGGGTGTCGCCGAACATGACGTAAACGATGCCGACCCAGCCAGCGATCGCGGCCGCCCACTGCCACGCGCCCGAGCAGGCCGTCGCGCCGGAGACGAGCATGCCCCCCGTCCAGGTCAGGACCTCACCCGGGTAGTTCGGGCAGCGCACGAACGAATAGAGGCCTTTGTCGCAGAATCGGTGCGGGTTTTCGTGCTTCTGCGCCGTCTTCTGCAGGTCGGCGCCCGACTTCAAGGTAATGCCTGCGACCATGAGGCACGCGCCCACTACGGCACATGCGTCGTCGCCGCAGCCGTTGGCCAGACGCCTGAGCACGGGGCTCGCCTCGCGGGCGTAGAGCACGTCGCACACGGCCCAGATCACGGCTTTTGCGGCGCCGGCATCCCGGAACCGTCGTTGACCTGCGTCTTCATAACCTGGTTGTATGCCGCGCTCTTCTTCTCGCGGACAACCAGGTAGATGCCGAGCCTAAGACCGTAGACCACGAGCATGGCGCAGATGGCAAGGCTCGCCGGCCCGAGCTGGCCCGCGAACATCGCGATGAGCGCCGCGCCGATGACGGCCATCGAGAAGCCGTACCCCAGCGAGATGAGCCACACGAACTTCTTCCAGCCGACGGAGCTCACCAGAAGCCCGATGCCGAACAGAATCCAGAATTGCATTGCATGCCTCCAAACTTTGGTTACATCAAGCGTGCGCCCTCGGCGGAGTAGTATTGATCACAGTTCAAAACATGGTGAAAGGGGCGTTGCATGGGCTATCGGGGCACGGACCGCGCGGCGAGCACTGCTAAGAAGGACGACCTGCCCGAGGGCTTCACCCTGGCGCTCGCGCTCGTGGACGCCGTGCCGGTGGCGCTCTTCTGCGCGAGCGCGGTCGCCTTCGGGGCCCGCGCGGCAAGCCCGGTCTTTATCGCAGGTGCCGTCCTCGCGTTCGCGAGCGGCGCGGGAAAGGTCTGCTGGAAGCTCCTCATCGCCGTTGCGCGCCGCAACGTCGCTTGGCTCGGTAAGCAGATGCGCTACGTGATGCCGGTGGGCTTCGCGCTCATGGTCGCAGGCGCCGCGATCAACCGTACGCAGGCCGCGGGGCTCGTCGCGGCTCTTGTCCGCCTGCCGTCGCTCGCGTTCCTTCTTGCCTGGCTCGCCTGCATGTGCGCCATGGGCTACCTCGCCGGCCACCTCGACCAGGCGGACGCCCGCTCCAACTGGACCGAGCAGCTCGTGAACGCCTGCGGCCAAGCCGCCCTTCTCGCCGCGCTTTTGCTCGCGGGATAGGGTTATTCCCCCACCAGCTCGGCGAGGAAGACGTTCAGGGTGTCGACCTCGGGGCAGCAGAACTTGGCCGTGCCGGGCGCGTTACCGGGCACGGTGCCGCCGTAGCGCAGGATGTCGATGTAGGGGAAACCCACGTGGCAGGCCATGGGGCAGAGCCGCCCGCGGTCACGGTCAAAGTCGAAGACGTCGCCGGGCTTGTGGCCGTGGTGACAGCGGCACTCCCCCAGCTGGTCCACGCAGGTGACGCGGATGCGGGGCCGCTTGCCGCGCGGGGCGCCAGCCGGCTTTTGGGCCGCCGGAGCAGCGGGATCCACGGACCCCGCGGCGTCTTCCGCCGAGAAGCCAGCGCTACTCACCGTCGATCACGTCCAGGCACGCCTCGATGGGCAGGCCGGCCGACTTGTCCTCCTGGTCGGCGTTGCGGGCGATGAGCTCGCGCACCACGCGCGCCGCGTCCGACGCCGCGCGCTCGAGCGTCCAGCCGCGCATCACGCGGCCGAGCAACACGCTCGAGAACGTGTCGCCCGTGCCGGGGAAGTACACCGGGATCATGTCGAACGGCACGGTGAAGTACTCGCCCGCCACGTGGTCGTAGCCGACGATGGCGTCCACGCCGTCGACCTTGCAGCTCGTGACCACAACGGACTTGGCGCCCAGGCGCTGAACGCCGAGCACGAGGTCGCGCGCCTCGTCGGCGCTCATCTCGCCGCCCATAGGCGTGCCCGTGAGCAGGCACGCCTCGGTGTAGTTGGGAACGGTATAGTCCGCGCAGGCCACGAGGTCGCGCATGAGGCCGATGGTCGTCTCGGGAACGCCGGAGTAGAGCTTACCGTTGTCGGCCATGATCGGGTCGACGAAGACCTTGGTCCCCCGCTCGGCGCGCGCGTGGCAGAAGCCGGAGATGATGCGCGTCTCTTCCTCCGAGGCGATGAAGCCGGTGGAGATGGCGTCGAACTCGAAGCCGAGCTCCTCCCAGATGGCAAGGCTTTGGCGCACGTACTCCGTCGTGTCGTGGATATAAAACTTAGGGTAGTTGAGCGTGTCCGACACGAGCGCCGTCGGCAGGTTGTGGATGCGGTAGCCCATGTGCGAGAGCACGGGCAGCATGGCGGAGAGCGCCACCTTGCCGTAGCCGCACATATCGTTGATCAGCAGGAGCTGAGTGTTCTTCATCGGTTTCCCCTCGAGGTCACGCGACGCCGCGCGCGCCGCCGTCGAACTAGTCTAGCGCAGCTGGCAAGAAGCGCGTCTTGCCAGCCGAATGGGGCATGAAAGGGGCCCTCTATGCCGCGCCTCAGATCTCTACCGCTCTAAAACGACATTTCTAACCCTATAAGAGCCTCAAAACTGCAATCCAGGGCGGTACAGATTCACACGGCCACCCATTAGCCAAGAGGCCCGCCGAAGCCGGAGGCGGCGTCTAGACCCCGTAGCATTCCAATGGCACCTCTTCCTCGATGGGCTGCAACGCCAGGATAAGCGGCTCGTGGTCGCGAGGCACGCGGAACGCATCGAGCAGCCTGCCGAACCGCCGCGGATTCGCCACGTCATCGGGCGAGAAGCGCACCACCGAGTCGCAGCTCGCCGTGATCCGCGACTCTCGCTGACGCTCCGCCCGCATGACGTCGAGCGCAGGCCTGCCGCGCGTCATTTCGGGGTTCACGTACTTCTCGCCGCCGTCGAGCTCGCCTGCGACCACACGACCGCCCGGAAGACGCCAGAGGAAGTCGATAAAGTAAGTTCGGCCGTCAACCGGGTCCTCGACAGGAACCTGCAGCTCAGGTCCCGCAAAGCCGAGCTCGTACATCGCGGCGCGCGCAATAGACTCCCCTCCGCTGCCAGACCTGCCGTCTGCGAAAACCGCGACCTCTCGTGCGCGACGGATGCCGTGGACACCGTTCTTATGGCCATCCAGATACTCCAAAAGCTCATCCTTGGAGAAAAGCCCGTCGTGCAGCATGCCGTCGACGATCGCGACCGCATCCCGGAACGGCAGCGACCTCGCGCAGTCGAGAGCCGTCCGAAACGCGTCTGTAACGCGGAGCCCGGCAAGGTCAACCCCCGCTGCTTCCTCCTCGCAAACATAGACGCCGCGAACCTTGTTGCCACAGTAGCGCCTGGACCCGTTGTCGCTCACGACCTCAAGCGTATCGAGCAGGCCATACGAGACAGGCGCCCCGTGAACGAGCGCAGCGCTCGGCCCGGCGAATACCCACTGCAAGCGCAGACGCGCCAAGCCGCGCATCTTATGTAACGCCCTCTCATCAGGCAAGAGGCCCTTCCAGTAATCTCGCCGAGCATAGAGCCGCGGGAGCGGGCGCACAAGCTCACCTTTGGCAAGGCGCAGGTCAAGCTCCCTGCGCGAGGCGTTCCCGCCCGCCTCCAGGCACGCGCATCTCGACTCCGCCTCGTCCAACGAGGCCCGCACACGATCGTCGACCGACTTCGACATCCGCCCGCCCCTCTCTGCCGCGCCAGAAGCGAAGCTAAAATCTCTACCGCCCGAGAATGCGTTTTTTGCCCCTCTAAGGGCCTCAAAACTGCAATCTGAAGCGGTAGAGATTTCGCCCAAGCCCACGGCGACAGCGTCCAAACCAGAACGTTTGTTGCCGTATAGTAGCACAGTAAGAAGAACAGTCGTTCGTCTAATTTGTCTGAATTACTCCGCCTCCAAGAACGCGCCGGTCTGGCGGCTCCAAAGGCCGGCGTACTCGCCGCCGGCGGCAACGAGCTCGTCGTGCGTGCCGTCCTCCACGATCTCGCCGCCGGAAAGGACCACGATCCGGTCGAGCGACGCCACCGTGGAGAGCCGGTGCGCCACCACGATGCTCGTGCGCCCGCGCATCAGGTTCTCGAGCGCCTTCTGGACCAGCGCCTCGGACTCAGAGTCGAGCGCGCTCGTGGCCTCGTCGAGCACGAGGATGGGGCAGTCGGCCAGAATCGCGCGGGCGATGGCCACGCGCTGGCGCTGCCCGCCGGAGAGCTTGACGCCGCGCTCCCCCACCATGGTGTCCATGCCGGCCGGCAACCGGTCGATGAACTCGGTCGCGCACGCGAGCTCGGCCGCGCGCCGGACCTCGCCGTCGGTCGCATCCGGGCGCCCATAGGCGATGTTCTCGCGGATGGACCGGTGGAAGAGAAGCGCCTCCTGCGGCACGTAGGCCACCTGGCGGCGCAGGCTCTGCTGCGCACAGGCGCTCACGTCCTGCCCGTCGATGAG
This sequence comes from uncultured Atopobium sp., assembly GCA_964512475.1. Classification (GTDB taxonomy): domain Bacteria; phylum Actinomycetota; class Coriobacteriia; order Coriobacteriales; family Atopobiaceae; genus Paratractidigestivibacter. The sequence continues at coordinate 1,728 of CAZEHG010000034.1, read as the reverse complement.
CACCCGGCCGTCCTGCACGTCGTCGAGGCGCAGCAGCAGCTTGGTGAGGGTCGTCTTGCCGGAGCCGGAGCGGCCCACCAGGCCGACGCGCTGGCCTGCGGGGATTCGCAGCGTGAGGTCGGAGAAGACCTTCTCACCGGCAGCCGCGTCGCGATAAGAGAACCCCAGGTGCTCGAAGTCGATGGCGCCCGCCGTCACGCGGAGCTCGGGCGCGTCCGGGGCGTCCGCCACCAGCAGCGGCTCGTCGAGCACGCGCGTCATCTCGGCGGCGTCGCCCAGGGCCCGGTTGATGCGCTGCATCATGGAACTTACATAGTTGAGGCGCATCGTGAGGTTGTACGTGTAGGTGAAGATCATGACCAGCGTGCCGGCCGAGATGCCGAACCAGGCGTTGCCGCCCGCCACGAAGACCGAGACGATGCCCATGGTGACCACGATGAGGCCGCTCGTGGTGAAGTTGCGGCGCATCATCGCGCGCATCGAGACGGTCTCCGCCTCGCGCGCCTCGCGGTCGGCCGCGTCGAAGAGCTCGCGCTCGAAGTCCTCGCGGCCACAGGTCTTGACCGCCAGGATATTCGTCACAGCATCGGAAAGCACGCCGGAAAGACGGTTCTGCGCCTTGGACGTGGCGGCGGAGAGCGGCAGAATCCGCTTGTACATGGCCCAAACGAACGCCAGGTAAACGGTCATGATGACCACCAGGATGACCGTGAACGCGGGCACCGCCGGCGCGAGCACCGCCACCGTGCACACGACCGACGTCACCGTGGGTATGAGCGAATAGACGCAGACGTCGACGAGCGCCGTGTAGCCGCCGGTAAAGCGGCTCGTCTGGCTCACGAGCGAGCCGCCGAAACGGCTGGTATGGAACGTCATCGACTGGTTGGAGAGCGTGTTGAAGCACAGGCGACTCAGGAGGTAGTTCCCGTTGATCTCCAGCTTATAGACGGTGTAGTCCTGCAGCTTCGAGAGCACCTGCCCGACGAGGTTGACCAGGATCAGCGCCACGACGTAGGGAAAGAAGACCTCGACGACCTGGTCAGCCGGCACGGGCGACGCCTGCACGCGGTCGACGATGAGCCCCATCACGTAGGTGTTCGCGAACGTGAGCAGCAGGATATAGCCCGCCGACGTCACGACGGAGAGAAGCGCGATTCCCGGCTGCTCCCGCGTGACGTCCCAAAAGCGCGCGAGCGTCCGCCGCACGGTTACGGCATCAAGCTTCGAGGTCATTCTCTGCGACATCGGTCTCCTTTGGTCATACGGGCAACGCGCTTGCGCATCGACGGAACGCCGCGCTTCTTAGCCGGCCGCGCTTCTCGCCACGCCAAGAAACTCTACCGCTCCAGAATGCAATTTTCGACCACTTGGCAGGCCAAAAAGTGCATTCTGGAGCGGTAGAGATTGCAAGGTCACCGCAGGCTCAGCCCGCATATGAAAAGGGCCCGCACGCGCAGGCCCACAAACACAGCTGTGCGAAGAGCTCCCGCTACTCCTCGGCGGCGTCCTCTGCGGCCGGGGCCTCGGCGGCGCGGGGGTCCTTCTTGGAGCGGTCGAACTCCTCGGGGGTAAGGACGTCCTCGATGCGCAGGTTCACGCCAGCGACCTCAAGGCCCGTCATGCCGACAACCTGTTTGACCACGGCCTTCTTCACGTCCTCGAAGACCTGCGGGGCATAGGCGCCGTACTCGATGAGCACGCTGATGTTCACGCGCACCGCGCTCTCGG
>CAZEHG010000033.1:0-14031 GCA_964512475.1 uncultured Atopobium sp. | reverse complement strand
GGCCTACCTCACCCGCGTCGGCTCCGGCCCCTTCCCGACCGAGCTCTTCGACGAGACGGGCGACCTTCTCGGTGAGGTCGGCCACGAGTACGGCGTGACCACCGGCCGTAAGCGCCGCTGCGGTTGGTACGACGCCGTGGTCGTCAACTACGCCGCCCGTGTGAACGGCCTCACCGACCTGGCTATCACCAAGCTCGACGTCCTCGGCTGCCTCGACGAGATCAAGGTCTGCGTGGCCTACGAGTGCGACGGCAAGATCTATAAGACCGTCCCTGAGCACCAGGGTGTCTTCTACCACGCCAAGCCCGTCTACGAGACGCTCCCCGGCTGGAAGTGCGACATCTCCGACGTGCGCGACTTCTACAAGCTTCCTCGTGAGGCCAAGGACTACATCGACTTCCTTGAGCAGGTCTCCGGCGTGCGCGCGAGCATCATCACCGTCGGCCCGGACCGCGAGCAGACGATCAACCGCTACTGGAAGTAAGGAGAACCGCTCCTCGTGCCACAGCACCGCTTCGCCATAGTCTGTGACAGCACGTGCGACCTCCCGCCCGAGAACATCTCGCGGCTGGAGGTCGTCTGTGTACCCCTGTCCGTCGAGGTGGGTGGCAAGACGTTCCGCGGCGACGCCGACCACGAGGCCGGCCTCGCCGCGCTGCGCCGCTCGCCCGTCTCCGCCCGGATAGAGCGCCCCGGCGTCGAGGAGTTCCTGGCCGTCTACCGCGGGCTGATGGACGAGGGCTATACCGACATCGCGACGGTGTGCAGCTCGCTGCCGCGCACCGGCACCTGGGCCGCGGCTGAGGAGGCTATCGCGCAGATAGACACATCGCCCGGCCTGCGCCTGAGGACCGTGGACACCGGCGTGGTCTCGGTGGGCACCGGCATCGTCGTCGAGCGCCTGGCGATGGCGCGCGAGCAGGGCATCGAGTTCGAAAAAGCCGTCAACCTGTCCCGCTCGATCGCGCACGAGATTCGCATGCTGTTCATCCCCGAGGCATCCTCCGGGTTCATGTGCGACGCCGTGCCGCGCAAGCGCTCCCGGCTCATGGTCCGCGCCGCCACGCTTCGCCTGCGCCTGGCGGGCGAGAGGACCCTCTTCCTTCTTTCCCACGGCGAGTGGACGGCGCTCGCGCGCTCGACCGACCTGGGCGATCTGTGCGGCCGCTCGGCGCATGCCATGAGCTCGGTGGCGTCGTCTGAGGGCGACCTCGTCTACGCGGTCATCGGCGCTGCCGGCTCCAAGGCGCTCCGCGCACTCGAGAAGCCGCTCGTCACCAACGAGTTCTGCTCCCTGCGACTGGGCCGCGGGCGCGCCTCGCTCGCCGTCCTCGCCAGCATCGGCGCGGACGCGGTGGGCGCCGCCTTCGTCCCCAAGGAGATATACCTGAAGGCGGGGCCCGCGAGCCCTTGTCCGAGGGGTTGATTCCCGGGCGTCCCGACGAGCCCGGCGATACCGGAAACTAACCGCAACGGTAGGCACTGCCTGAAAAACCTGAATTCTTCGGAGGTCCCACATGAGCAATCTCGGTAAGGTCGACATTCTCCTGCTCGGCTCCGGCGGACGCGAGCACGCGCTTCTCGCCAAGCTCGCCGAATCCCCGATCTGCGGGCGCATCTACGTCGCGCCCGGCAACGGCGGCATGTATGGCCTGGCGGAGAAGGTCGAGCTCGACGCCGAGAGCCCCGTCGCGGTGGCCGACTGGGCCCGCGAGCACCGCATCGGCCTCGTCGTCATCGGCCCGGAGGCCCCGCTCGTCGCGGGCGTCGCCGACGCCGTGCGCGCGGCCGACATCCCCTGCTTCGGCCCGAACGGCAAGGCCGCCCAGATGGAGGGCAGCAAGAAGTTCGCCAAACAGGTCATGAGCCGCGCGGGCGTGCCCACCGCCGCCTACCGCAGCTTCACCGACGAGGCCGAGTGCGCCGCCTATGTTCAGAAGGTCGGCGGCCCCATCGTGGTCAAGGCCGACGGCCTCGCCGCGGGCAAGGGCGTCATCGTGGCCAAGACCACCGAGGAGGCCCTCGAGGGCGTCCACGAGTGCTTCTCGGGCGTGTTCGGCGAAGCCGGCGCCACGGTCGTCGTCGAGGAGATGATGGAGGGCCCCGAGTGCTCCCTTCTCGCCCTTACCGACGGAAAGACGCTCGTGCCCTTGGCCACCTCGCAGGACCACAAGCGCGCGCTCGACGGCGATAAGGGCCCCAACACGGGCGGCATGGGCGTCTACAGCCCCGTGCCGATGGTCACCGACGATGAGCTCGCCCAGATGGTGGACATCGAGAAGCGCGTCGTGGCCGAGCTCGCGGCCGAGGGCATCACGTACTCCGGCTGCCTCTACGGCGGCTTCATGCTCACCGATGAGGGCCCGAAGGTCCTCGAGTTCAATGCCCGCTTCGGCGATCCCGAGACCCAGGTCGTGTTGCCGCGCATGAAGGCGGACCTGGTGAGCGTCTTCCTCGCCTGCGACAACGGCACTCTCGACCCCAAGGACGTGCGCTGGGGCGACGACTGGGCCGTCTCCGTCGTGCTGACCTCCTCCGGCTACCCCGGCGCCTACGAGAAGGGCAAGGTCATCACCGGCATCGAGCGCGCCGAGGAGCTTGAGGGCGTGACCGTCTACCACGCCGGCACCAAGCTCGGGGAGGACGGCGAGGTCCTGACCAACGGCGGCCGCGTCCTCGACGTCACCGCCGTGGCGCCCACCTTCGAGGAGGCCCGCGCCCAGGCCTACGCCGCCTGCGAGCTTATCGACTTCGACGGCAAGACCTACCGCTCCGACATCGGCCTGCGCTGCATTCAGGGGCGCTAAGGAACCGTAACCTAAAGCCTCTTTGCGGCGGCCGTTCGGGTCCCGACGCAAAGGGGCGCGTTTCTATCGACTTTGGAGGAACAGTGGCTGACACAGAGAAGAGCCAGGGCGACGAGATCGAATCCATCGTGGGCAACATGCGCGACTCCGTGGCCGCCTTCACCTACGACGGGGACCGAGAGTCGCAGGACCACGTCTCCGGCGCGCCCGAGGAGCGCGGGCTCGTGCTCGGCGACGACGACCCGCGCGACGCCGGCCTCGCCGAGAAGCCCTTGACCGAGGACGTGGCCTGGACCGGCCGCATCTTCAACGTCAACCGCCTGCAGGTAGAGCTGCCTGACGGGCGCCGCGCGCTGCGTGACGTGGTGCGCCACCCCGGCGCCGTCGCCGTCGTGGCCCTGACCGAGGAGGGGAGGATCTGCCTCGTACGCCAGTACCGCACCGCCCTCGGCCGCGTGACGGTGGAGATCCCGGCCGGCAAGCTCGACCCCGGCGAGGACCCGCTGGAGTGCGCCGGCCGCGAGCTGCTCGAGGAGACCGGCATGGTCGCCGAGAAGATGGCGTTTCTCACCACCATCGCGACCTCCGACGGGTTCTGCGACGAGCTCATCCACATCTATATGGCCACAGGTCTCTCGTTCGACAAGTCGAGCCCAGACGCCGACGAGTTCATCAACGTGGACCTCGTGGAGGTGGGCGAGCTCGTCGACGCCGTCCTCGACGGGAGGATCGAGGACGCGAAGACGGTCGTGGGCGCGCTGCTGTGCGACGCCATCTCGCGACGCCTCGCCGACGCGTAAGGGCGCGGCCAAGCACGAGGAGCTTCTCGCCGACGGCACCTGCGCGCGGTAGTGCTGCGTGCAGTTCGCCGGGTGGTTCCGGGGCGCTTCCGGCCGGCTTTTGTCCCTCACTCCCCTTGGCCCCGCCGGGCAGTGCGGATAAGGCGGAGCTGCCGTTCGCTGGCGCGCGCGGAGCGTGCCGGCGCTATACTTTGGACCATCGCCGACTCTATCTACGGGAAGTCTGTCTATGGCAAAGAAGTACGACATCGCGCGCATCCAAAAAGGTGCCCTCAACGCCGACGAGGCCGAGGCGCTGTTCGCGACCGTCGACGAGACGGGCCACACCGACGAGGAGCGCGCCGCCCGTGAGCGGCGACACCGCAAGGAGAAGGGCTTCGGCGTTGAAGTCGACCCCTTGACCGGCGACGATCCCTCCGGCTCCAACGTCGAGAAGGTCATCGCGAAGACGGCCGTCGTGTTCGTGCTCGTCTTCCTGGTCGGCGTCGTCGCGTCCCAGGTCTTCTTCGGCGTCATGCGCCGCGCGAACACCTCCAATCTCTCGGAGAGCGTGAACGTCCGCACCGTCGCATCGGCACTCAAGGGCGGCGTCGAGTGGGGCAACGGCTTCACCCAGTTCCCGGAGGACTACTCCGTGATTGAGGCCGACGAGAACACCGGCCGCATCGAGGTCTCGGTAACCGACATCAGCTCAAAGAACGCGCTCGAGTGCTTCGCGGGCTCGCAGGTCCAGGCCACCGCCTTCGCCGTCAACTCGCTTCTCAACCCCAACATCGACACGGTGGTCTACCACGTGAACGTCCACCTGGACAGCGAGGGCGAGATAGAGCAGTCTAAACTCTTCGGCTTCCTGAAGCCGACCGGCGACGTGACCTCGTTCATGACGTTCGTCTGGACGAAGACGCAGTCGGCCGCCGGAGTCAACTTCAGCTGCACGATCACGGGCCTCGACGACAAGCTGCAGGATGAGCTTCGCGACCAGATCACGACGTCGTTCACGCCGGTGCAGATCTTGACCGGGACCAGCAACTAAATGATTTCGCGGCCTGCCTGAGAGCAGGCCGCATTCATAATCGGTTAGATTTAGAGGGGTTGATATCGAGGCGAGCAGGAGGAAGCCAATGCGGTGCAAGAAGTGCGGGGCCGAGCTGCCTGACGGCGCTCGCTTCTGTTATATGTGCGCGTCGCCGGTGGGGACGGGCGCGGGTGAGGGTACGCGGCAGGACATGGCGTCGTCTATCGGCAACGCCGGTGCGGGCGAAGAGAACGTACAGGATGAGGCGCCCGCGCCGCCGCCGGAAGTCGCCGACCGACAGGACAGCGAAGCCGGCGCGGTGGGTATGACAGCCGTCGCAGGGGAAGCCTATGCGGCGAAGACCGCCGCCGGCGTCACAGACGAGGGGGAGCCCGCGGCTCCCGGCATTGCCCAACGCATGGAAGCCGTTCCCGCGCCCGTGAAGCTCGAGGGCTCGGTGCCCGTCGGCGCCGTCCCCTTCGTACCCATGGCTCCCGCCCCGCGCGGCGCCTACCTGCAGCGGCGCGCTGCCCCGGTCCGTTCCGGCCGTCCCGGCGCGAACTCCGCGCCGACCTCGGCTTCCGGGTACTCGACGGCCGCCTGGCCCCAGGGCTCGGCCTGGTCTCTTGAGGGCCGGACGTCGGAAGACCCTCAGAAGATGATCGAGCGCCGCAACGAGTCTGACGACCCGATAGGCAGCATAAAGACCAAGTTCAAGGGGGTTTTCGATTCCTGGGGGTCGAACGCGTCCGCGCGCGGCGAGAAGAAACGCCAGGAGCGCGAGGCCCGCGAGGCCACGACTCGGGACGAGCGCGAGGAAGAGACGCGCCGCGCCCGAGAGCAACAGGAGAAGGCCCGCCGCGAGCGTGAGGACCGCGAGGTCGCGGCGCTGCGCGAGGCGTATGCCGCCTCCAGGCGCGCGAAGGCGCCGGTCGCGTCCCCGGGTGTCTCGGCGGCCGCCGCCGTTGCGGAGGGCGCTGCCGGGGCACCGGTGGACGGGCAAGCGGTTCCCGTGGTGAACAAGGTCTCTCTCTCGCAGGGCGTGCCCGAGGTGTTTCCTGCCGCTGGGGAAGCAGCAACCGTGGAGGGGGCCACGAGACCCCGCATCGACGAGGCGCTTCTTGCCGTCGACCTCGGCGCGACGCAGGTCGCGGCCCCTGTGAACGACCCTGGGCTCTCCGACGTGAGCTATCCCGACGACGATATCTCGGCGCTGTGGGGCTCAGATGAGGACAAACGCGACGCCTTCGCCGTGGACGACCGTTTCGGCGAGGCGTCCACGCGCGACCTCTCGGGCGCCGCGGCGCTTCTTGACGAGGAACCCGCGGTTGCGGGCATGCGCGCCGGCGGCAACGGCGGGTTCCTCGCTGTGAAAAGGAGGTCCGGCCCCGGCGCTTCCTCCCGTGCGAAGAAGAACCCTGCCATCGCCATCGTCGCCGCCATCGTGCTGGTCGCGGTCGTCGCCGGTTTCGCGTTCGCGCACGCCCTCGGCGGGTCGCAGGACACTCCTGACCCGGTGCTCAAGCCGTCGCAGGACGAGACCGCCGTCGAGGAGCCGGCCGTCGAGGAGCCCGAGACTACTGAGCCCGAGAACAAGGATCCCGAGGTCCGCTCCACCGTCGAGGAGTACTCCTGGGACGAGCTTTCGCAGATAGCCGAGATGATCTCGGCCGCGGCAAGCGATTCTTCCGGCCTGGAGATCGCGAAGAAGTACAACCTCTGCGCGGCCGACGGGTGCCTCGACGGCACCCAGGCGAAGACCCTCGAAGCCGCCGGCGTCACGGTCCGCATGCGCATCGCCGGTTTCCGTCAGGACACGAGGGCCGACGGCTCGGGTCTCGCCGGCATCACCTTTATCTCCGACACCTCGGTCGCCACTCGCGAGATGAACACGGGGTCGGGGACCGACTGGGGCGCCACGGAACTGCGCAGCTGGCTCAACGGAGACTTCGTCGCCACGCTGCCAGAAGAGCTGCAGGCCAATCTGGTGAGCGTGGCGAAGACGACGAACAGCTTCTCGCTGGCCGGCACGCAGGAGACGACCCAGGACAAGGTGTGGGTTGCCTCGTACTCCGAGCTCGTCGGCGAGCTGGACGCGAGCTGCGAGCGCTACTCGAGCTACCTGAGCGAGGGGGCGCAGTACCAGCTCTTCTCCGACATGGGTATTACCTGGCATGAGCCCGGCGAGGTCCTGATCGTCCAAGGTGACTGCGCCAACTGGTGGACCCGCAGCCCGGACCCGGTGAACTCAGGCCTCTTCATCGCCCCGCGCAACAGTGACGGCTATCCCGGCTACGCACGCAACCCCGCCCTCTCCGGCGAGATCGGTGTCGTTCCCGCCTTCTGCCTTTAACCGGCACTGATGAATTAAGGGACGTACCGTCTGGACGTCATCTTGGGCAACTAGAAGGCCGCGCCTCCCATGGATGGGGTGCGGCCTTCTTGCTGTGCTTGTGCGGCTGTTCTGGGGGGCGCAATCCGGGGGCGCGGCACGGCGGGTATGGGAGAGGGCGGCCCGGCTGGGGCGCTATAAGAGGGCCCGCGGCTACGGCCCTCTCATTCGAGGGTCGCGGCATTCGCCCCTAAATCGATCAAATCTGCCAGATATGAGCGAATTAGGGAGAGGAGCTCGGGGTCGTCGGTCGTGACGGAGCCTCCACACCCGGCGATCTGGCGAGGAAGCCACATGCCGCCGAAGTAGGGGATGGCCCCGCGCGGCTCATCGCCGCCGCCCTCCAACTCGAGGCCCGGCCACACGAAGAGATCGAGGAAACGCGGGTCGGCGAAGGCGAGCTCGACCATGCGGCCGCCCTCGCGCCCCTCGTCGGCCGCGTCGGCTGCGCGCGGGACGCAGCGCGCCTTGGACATGCGGTCCAATCGGAAGGTCCTCTTTCCGCCGCGTTCCACGTCGACGCAGTTCAGGTACCAGGTCCCGTCCGTCTGCGTGAGCGAGACGGGGCGCACGACGCGCTCCTCGCCGGCCATCGCGCCGGGCTTACGGTAGCCGCACGCGATGTCGGCCCGAGCCGCGATGGCCTCGGAGCATACCCCGAGCGCCGCCGCCGTCCCTTCGTCGGGCGCGTGGGCGAGCACGCGGGAAAGAAGCCCCTTATCCACGCCCCCGGTGGCCACCGCCCCCTGCAGATTCTCGCGAATCGGGTGGCCCTCGGGGATGCCAAGTCGCTGCAAGGCGCAGACCAGCGCGAACGTCTCCGTCGCGTCGAGCCTGAGCGCGCGGCCGCCAGCGCCGCCGCGGTCGATGGCGAGCCCGTCGACGTCCTCGTAGGCGACGATGCCGTCGCCGCTGGAGGTCACGTTGACGAGCATGGAGTAAAGCTTGGCCGCCTGCTCGGCGCTGCATCCGAAGCGTTTGCGGATGGCCTCCTCGCTCACGTAGTCGCCCGGTTCGCTCAGCGCGGAGGCGAGGTCGAGCAGGTTGCGGGTGACCTCGGAGGCGCCGCGCCGTCCCTGCGTGATCTTCTTATTAGCCATCGACCTTAACTCCTTTCAGGCTCAAGTCCAGGCAAGAGCGCCACGCGTTGAGGACCTCGTCTGGGGTAAGAGGCACGATCCCCTGCGCGACCGCCCAGCAGGCGGCGTCATCGACGCTGCTCACCTCGACGGTCCAGGTGAGGCTGCCCTCCGCCTCTTTTCCCTTGCCCCTGCGGAAACGCCCCTTCCCGAGGCTCGCCGCGCGCAGCGACTCCTCCTGCGCGTCGGGCACCAAGAAGGTGGCGCGGCAGGTCGTCGGCCCGATCTGGAAAGGAAGCAGCAGGTAGTCGTCGATGCAGAAGTCTTCGGGCGCACGGAACGCCCGCGCGGTCGGTCGCGTCTGCGCCACGCGGTCAAGACGCAGCGTCCGCCGCGCGGCCTTGTCGCCGTCTAGGAAATCGCCCACGACATAGCCTTTGTTGCGGCAGGAGAACGTCCCGTAGGGGGCGAACTCGCGCTTGGTCTGGCGCCCTTGCGCGTCGCGGTAGGTGACGACTGCGACCAGCCCTTGCTGAGCGCAGTCGAGAAGCGCCCTCACCGCGCGCCCCCGCTCGGGAGCGTTGGACTCGACGGCCTGGTCGGCGTCGCCGAAGGTGCGGTCAATCTTCGCGAGGGCATGGCGCAGGGCCTCGCCGTGCGCGAAGCCGTCGTCCTCGAGTAGCGGCTGGCACGCGACGTCGAGCGCGATGGCCTCGAGAGCCCCGAGCTCGGCGCCGCTCGCAAAGGAGGTCTCCTCGTCCACGCGCCAGACCTTCTCGCCGTCGCCCCAGCCCGCGTCGACGATGACGACGCCGAGGCTGGCAAGAAGTTTGCGGTCGCGGCTGAAGGTCTTACGTTGGTTGGCAGGCTCGAGCTCGGCGTAAAACCGCTCGTAGACGGCAGATGTCGGCTGCGGCGCCAGGGCGTTCATGAAGAAGGTCGCCAGCTCGCACGCGCGCTGGGCGCGCCGCTCGTCCTCGGAAAGACCGAGTGTGTTTCTCGCCACTTCGTGACCTTTCGGGCTCGGTGCCCGCATCGGTACCCCCCGGTGAAGCCTTAACGGAAATTAAGGGCATTACGCCGACAAACGGATACGAAATCAGTGAACACGGGACTCTAGACGTATACTCTTTTGATTGTATGCACACAGCTCTTCACAGGTACTGACTCCGCAAAAGGACTCTATATATGGCCATGACACACGACTACATGGACTACCTCAACGAGAAGATCGGCATCTGCCCCGCCGGCAGCCAAGAGGAGTTCCAGGCAGCGAACACCATCGCCGACCTTATGCGTCAGCATGATACCGAGCCCAACATCGAGGAATTCGACGCGAAGACCTATGGCGGCGCCGTCACGGGTTTCCTGTACGCCCTCATGTTCGTGGGCATCGTCCTGGGCGGCATCGGCGTGCCCATCCTCATCGCCATCGGCTTCGTGCTCGCCGTCGGGCCGATGGTCCTCTTTGTGCTCAAGTTCCAGGGCAACGACCTCATCAGCAACCTCGGGCCGACGACCCGCAGCCAGAATGTGGTCGCGTTCCACGAGGCCACGGGCCCCATGGTCATCAAGGGTAACCGCCCCATCGTCATCGTCGCGCACTACGACTCCCCGCATGAGAACGTGCTCTACACCTCGCCGCTGGCGCAGTTCGTACCGACGATGTGGAGGCTCAGCAAGTTCTGCGCGCCCGCCGTGGCCGTCTGCATGCTCATCCAGGTCCTCGTGTTTCTCCCCGAGTCGTTCCGCCGATTCATGTGGATCATCGGCATTCTCGCCGCGCTCCCGCTCGCCGTCCTCGGCGTGACGAGCGTCCTCGAGCGCTTCTCCAACTGCACCGACGGCGCCAACGACAACAAGTCAGGCGTCGCGGCCCTTCTGGGTGTGCTCGAGAACGTCCGCCCCTCCGGGCTCGAGAGCGTCCACGGTGCCGAGAGCATCGAGGCCGCGGTCGAGGCTATGAACCAGGCCGCCGAGCTGGCCGCGGCCGCGGCCGCGGGGCAGAGCGTCGCCGAGCAACCCGAGATCCCGTATGCCGGCCTGGGCGACAAGCTCGCGCAGATCGCGCCCGAGCCGGGCAGCGTTACCGGCGCCGCGCCGCTCGACGGCGCCGCCCAGCCCGAGGACGCCTTCTATGAGGAGGAGGTCGAGGAGGAGCCCGAGCCGCAGTTCGTCTACAAGCGCGGCAAGGTCGAGGGCGTCCGCCACGGCGCCGAGATCGTCAAGAGCCTCGGCATGCTCTCCGAGGCGTGCGAAGTCGAGTATGTCGAGCCCGAGCCCGTGAAGGTTGCGGTGCCGGCCAAGCCTGCCAAGAAGCGCCTGGTAAAGAAGCCTGTTCCCGCCGTCGCACCGGCAGCCGGGGCCCCTTCCTGGGCCGCATCCGCCTCTGCCGAGGGCACCCCCGACGTCGAGCGGGTTGCCTATCAGCCGGAGCCCTACGGTGAGGAGGGCGGTCAGGGCGGGGGCTTCGCCGCCAAGGCGCTCTCGTTCCTGCGCGGGGTGGGCGACATGCTCTCCGCCGCCGGCCACCAGATCGGTGAGAAGGTCTCCGACGCCAAGACCCGCGCCGAGCAGGCCCGCCAGAAAGAGGGATTCGGCGACGACCTCGCGCCGCAGGACCTTGTGCCCGACGCTCAGTACGAGCCGATTGACGATTCCGAGCAGCCCGAGGTCCCTCTTCCCGGCGTGATTCCGTTCCGTCCCGAGGCCGCCGGTCCCGTCGAGAAGGAGCCTTCCGACGAGACCCCCGTTGCCGCCGAGGACGCGGATGCCCTCGAGGTGACCGCCGAGCGCACCGCCACCACCACTGCTGCCATGGCGCCCCTCGCCCAGCAGCAGGAAGCTTCCGGGGACGCCGCGAAGACGGCCGCGCAGGCGGCCCTCACCGAGGACGCGGCTGTCGACGCCGATGGTGAAGCCGTCCCGGCCGCAGAGACCGCTGGGTCGAAGGTCAATTTCGACGGCCTCGAGGACAGCGTCCTCCTCAACCCTGACAACTCCGGCCTGACCGCCGAAGGCGACCCCGACGCGACCATGCCGTCCGCCCCCGTCGCGCCCGCCCCGAAGCCCGCTGCCCCCGACGACCCCGAGTGGGGAAAGACGAGCTTCCGCCCGCAGTCCGGCAACGTTGCTCGCCGCGCGACCCTCTTCGACCTGCCCGACCCCTCCGCCGCCGGCAACGATCCCTTCGGGACCGACCCGAGCGCGCCGAAGGTCGACGTTTCGGCGAGTAAGGCATCGAGCGGCTACGTCGCGCCCGTCGTCCCCACGAGCTCCGACTCCGGCATGCTCTTCTCGGCGCCGGTCGAGGCCAAGGTTGACACGATCTCGGCCGAGGACGAGGAGTTCGCGGAGCTCCAGCGCGCCGATTCGCTCACCAACGACGGCGAGGGCGCTTTCGGCCGCCTCAAGGGCCTCTTCGGAAAGAAGGACTCCTCCGAAGGCTCCGGTGCCAAGCGCGGCGGCTGGAAGGGCGGCGCCGCGCCCCGTGCCGGCCTGAGGGTCGTCGGCGACGGTGACGCGGTCGAGGCTCCGACTGAGGACGACCTCCGCGACGAGATTCTCGGCCTGGGCGACGACGCGCTTATCAGCCACGACATCTGGTTCGTCGCGCTCGGCGCGAGCGACTGCGACCACGCGGGCATGCGCGCCTTCCTCGCGCAGCACCGCAAGCAGGTCCGCGGCGCCTTCGTCATCAACCTGGACTCCGTGGCCGCCGGCGAGCTCACGCTCCTCACCCATGAGGGCCTGCTGGTCACGCGCCGCGCCGACCGTCGCATGCTCCGTATCATGGGCTCTGTGGCCAACGACCTGCACATCCCGATTGAGATGTCCAAGCACGATTGGGCGACGACCGACGCCACGCCGGCCATGCTTTCGTCCATGCGCGCGATGACCGTGATGGGCACCGACGTATCGGGCAAGCGCGCCCTCTCGCGCACGCTGGACGACGTGGCCGAGAACGTTATTCCCGAGCAGGCGGTCGCCGTCGCCGAGGCTGTCTGCGAGCTTATCCGCCGCAGCTAAGGGCTGCAAAGAAGGGCTTGTGCCCCTTACTGGTTACCGAAAGAGGGTCGCGCCTCGCAGCGCGGCCCTTTTCTTATGCCCGGTGGAGCGTGCCCGTTGCAGCGCTCGCGCGGGCCAATCAGCTCGAGTCGAAGGGCTTCTCGCACGAAAAACGCCGGCCTCCGTGAGGAAGCCGGCGCATGCATTTCTGGAGCGGGCAACGGGACTCGAACCCGCGGATGTCAGCTTGGGAAGCTGATGCCTTACCACTTGGCGATGCCCGCGTGAGATTTCATACTATCACAAGCACGCCGGCCAAAAGCGCTCCGCCGGGAGTTTGCCGATGGCGGTTTGATGGATGCCCGGTCTTCTTGCCGCCTGCCGACGCGCCTGCCGGGCCCTATGCGGCGTTTGGCCCTTCTTTGCCCCGGCTCATCGCCCTCGCTGGGTATACGGAAGAAGGCTTGCCGACCCGAAAGGATTTTTGAATGCCTCACATCCCTATGACCGACGAAGAGTGCCGCATCGCCACCGATGCTCTCTCCGACCAACTCGATCTCTATGCGAACCTGCTGGTAAAGAAGGGCATCGCCATCAAGCATGGCCAGGAACTCGTGTTGCAGGCGCCCGTCGAGCGCGCCGACTTCGCGCGCCGCGTTGTCGCGGCGGCCTATCGTGCCGGCGCAGGCCACGTGACCGTTATCTGGGCGGACGACGCCATCAGCCGCTTGACCTACGAGAACGTGCCCACCGAGTGGTTCGAGCAGACGCCCTCGTGGAAGATCGAGCAGCTCAACAGCCTCGCCGAGGCCGGCGCGGCGTTTCTCTTCCTTGAGGGCTCCGACCCCAACGCCCTCAAGGGGATTGACCCGGCGAAGCCCGCCGCTGCCGCACGCGCTCGCAATACCCAGTGCAAGTCGTTCCGCGACGGCATGGACTTCGGCCGCATCGTCTGGTGCATCGCAGGCGTTCCCGTCGCCGCTTGGGCCAAGCAAATCTTCCCGGAGCTCTCCGAGGCCGAGGCGGTCTATCGCCTGTGGAACCTGATTCTGGCTACGTCCCGTGCGGATGGAGATGACCCCGAGAGCGCCTGGGAGACGCATAACGCGTCCTTTGAGAAGACCAAGCGCTTCCTGAACAACCACCACTTCGATGCCCTGCGCTACCAGTCCTCCAATGGTACCGACCTTACCGTCGGGCTCACGGCGGGCCACATCTGGGACGGCGGCGCGGGCCGCACCGTCACGGGCGACGTCTTCTTCCCGAACATCCCGACCGAGGAGGTCTTCACCTCGCCCGACCGCATGCGCGCCGACGGCATCGTCCACTCGGCCATGCCGCTCGTCCACGCAGGGCAGATCGTCCGCGACTTCTGGCTGCGCTTCGAGGAGGGCCGTGTCGTCGAGTACGACGCCGAACAGGGCAAGGACGTGCTTCGGACCATCATCGAGCGCGACGAGAACAGCTGTCGACTGGGCGAGTGCGCGCTCGTGTCCAAGAACACGCCGATTCGCCAGAGCAAGACGCTCTTCTTCGACACCCTCTACGACGAGAACGCGAGCTGTCATTTGGCCCTCGGCACCGGCTTCCCCGAGTGCGTCGAGGGCGGCCTCGACACGGACAAAGAGGGGCTTCTTGCCCTCGGCGTCAACCAGAGCGTCACGCACGTCGACTTCATGATCGGCTCCGACGACCTGAACATCTGGGGCGTCGCGGCCGACGGGACCCAGACGCCGGTCTTCGTCAACGGACAGTGGGTTTGGGAAGAGTAGGTCCCGCCGGCACCTGGCCCCGCGGCGCAGCCCCGCGCCCCGGTCTCGCCGGCGATAGGTTCCCGGCGCAGCCCCGCGCCCTCGTGTTACAATCAACGAGCTTGGGCCGTTAGCTCAGTTGGTAGAGCAGGGGACTTTTAATCCCAAGGTCGTGGGTT
>CAZEHG010000032.1:0-14043 GCA_964512475.1 uncultured Atopobium sp. | reverse complement strand
CGCCATCGGCGTCTCTCACCCGCTGTCCATCATGGTGGACACCTTCGGCACCGGCTCGGTCGACGACTCCGTGATCGAGGCCGCCGTCAAGCGCGTGTTCGACCTGCGCCCGGGCGCGATCATCCGCGACCTCGACCTGCGTCGGCCGATCTTCGAGAAGACGGCCGCCTACGGCCACTTCGGCCGCGAGCTGCCCGAGTTCACCTGGGAGCGCCGCGACCGCGTCGAGGAGCTTCGCGCGGCGGTGGAGGAGCTCGGCGCGTAGGGGCGCCGACGCGGTGCCCGGCCGCCCGTCGGCCGGCGCGATGCTAAAGGCCCGCGCGTGCCTTGTGCTTCGAATCGTCGGCGTTCTTCGGGCGATTCGGGGACAAGCCGCGCGCGGGCCTTTCCCTGTGCGCGCAATCGGCTACCATTACCGGTCGCAGCGCGCGCCGGCGCCCGGGCCCGCCGCGCGCCTTATCCGAAAGGACCCGCCCCTTGAAGCGACTGTATCTGCTCCGTCACGGCCAGACCGAGCTCAACGCGAGGAAGGTCGTCCAGGGACGCTGTGACTCGTGCCTCACGGAGGCCGGCGAGCAGCAGGCGCGCATGGCCGGGACTTGGCTCGCGGCGCGCGGCGTGCGTCCCGACCGTGTCGTGTCCTCGCCGCTCAAGCGGGCGATGAGGACGGCGGCGATCGTGGCGGGGGAGCTCGGCTACGACGGGCCGGTCGAGGTCGAGAAGGGCATCATCGAGCGCGCGTACGGCGAGTTCGAGCTCAGGCCCTTCTCCGAGCTGCCGTACGACGTGTGGAACCCAACCGACGAGATCGAGCGCTACGGCGGCGAGGGCAACGGCCGCGTCCGGGCGCGCATGGCCGCCGCGCTCGAGGCCGATATCCGGGCGGACGGTGTGGGCTGCCTGCTGGCCGTCTCGCACGGCAGCGCTTCTCGCCAGTTCATCGCCTGTGCGCTGGGCATCGACGGTACCTTTACCGGCAGGCTTCCCAACTGCGCCGTCATGTGCTTCGACTTCGACGAGGCGGAGGGGCGCTTCGAGTTTATCGGGGTCCACGACCCCGCGGGCGAGTAAGCGCCTCCGGGGATGCGGACACGGTTGCGCAACGAGCGCGAAACGCGGGTGCGCTAGGGTTGCAGCGGTAGACCCGCTCCCGGCTAGAAAGGCCTTGCATGCTCGGCGCGATCCCAGACGCGAAGACCCTCCTCATCCTGTGCCCCCTGGTGTTCATCGGCAGTTTCGTCGATGCCGTCGCCGGCGGGGGAGGGCTCATCACGCTGCCCGCGTATCTTCTGTGCGGCCTGCCGGCGCACCTGGCCATCGGCACGAACAAGATGTCCTCGATGGTGGGCACGAGCTTCTCGACGGCGCGCTTCGTGCGCAGCGGCTTCGTCGACTGGAGGCTCGCGGCGCCCTCCGTGGTCTGCGCGCTGGCCGCTTCCGCCGTGGGCGCGCATCTTTCGATGATGCTCGATGAGGCGGTCTTCCGCTGGTTCCTCGTCGCGGCCTTGCCGGTGGTCGCCTTCATCACGCTGCGCAAGAAGACGCTGCGCCAAGAAACGCTGCCGATGGCGAGCTGCCGGCGGCTGGCCGTCATGTGCTCGGTCGCCGCGGCGTGCGGACTCTACGACGGCTTCTACGGCCCCGGCACGGGGACGTTCCTCATCCTCGGCTTCTCGGTCTTCGCCAAGCTCGGGGTGCGCGACTGCGCGGGCCAGACCAAGTGCGCGAACCTCGCGAGCAACGTCGCGGGCTTCGCGTCCTTCGCGCTCGCGGGCCAGTCCTGGCTGCTGCTGGGCGCGATCGCGTCGGTCTTCTCGATCATGGGGCATTACCTGGGCGCCGGCTTCGTCGTGCGTGACGGCTCGCGCATCGTGCGGCCGGTGATCGTCTGCGTGTTGGCGATTCTCTTCGCCAAAGTAGGCGCCGAGGCGCTCGGCATCGCGTGATTCCGGCCCGGGCGGGCTGCTGTTTCGGCGGGCCTCTCCTGAGACACTGCCCCGCGGGGGCTTGCCAACCGGCCCTCGTGCTTTCGGGGTAAACTGAACAAATTGCGAATCCGCCGCGGCTCGAGGGGAGCGACCGACCTATGGCATACGCGAGCGTCGTGCTCGACATCCCGACGCGCGCCCTCGCCGGCGCGTTCGACTACGCGGTGCCCGAGGCCCTCGCGCCCGAGGCCGTTGTCGGCGCCACGGTGCTCGCGCCGCTCGGCGGACGCGAGGTGGTCGGCTACGTCGTTGCCGTCTCCGAGGAGCAGCCGGCCGCCGTGGACCCGTCGAAGGTGAAGCCGCTCTTGCAGGTCCTCGCCGCCCCGGCGTTCGACGAGAAGTCCGCCGATGTCGCGGCCTGGATGGCCCGCGAGTACGCCTGCCCGCTCGCCGACGCGTTGCGCCCGTTTCTCGCCCCCGGCCAGAAGGTCAAGGTCGTGCGCGACGCCCCCGGCGAGCCCTGGCGCCTCGTCCAGGATTCCGTCGGCGCCGTCGACGAGCGCTGGGCGGGCCTCACGCCCGCGGCGGCGGACTGGCAGCCGCGCCGCAACGCCCCGCGCCAGCGTGCCGTGATCGAGGCCCTCGCGGCCGGTCCCCAGCGCGTGGCGGAGCTTTCGGCGACCATCCCCGGAGCCGCCTCGGCCGTTACCTCCCTCGCCAAGCGCGGTGTCGTCGCCGTCGAGAGCCGCCGCCAGGTGCGCGGCTTGGGTGGCCATACCTCCCTCTCGTCGGCGGCCGCCCCGCGCCCCGCGCAGCTGACCGCAGGCCAGCTGGCCGCCCTCGCCGCCATCGATGCTGCCCGCGAGGCCGCCTGCGGCGATGTGGTGCTCGTCGACGGCGTCACCGGCTCCGGAAAGACGGAGGTCTACCTCGACGCCATCGAGCGCTCGCTCGCCTCCGGGCGCGGCGCCCTTGTCCTCGTCCCCGAGATCAGCCTGACCGCCCAGACCGTCGGGCGCTTCCGCAGCCGCTTCGGCGACGCGGTCGCGGTGCTGCATTCGCGCCTCTCGGCGGGGGAGCGCTTCGACCAGTGGGACCTCGTGCGCCAAGGCGTTGCCCGCGTGGTCGTGGGCGCCCGCTCCGCGCTTTTCGCGCCTCTTTCCGACCCTGGGCTCATCATCATCGACGAGGAGCACGAGGCCTCCTACAAGCAGGACAAGACCCCCCGCTACCATGCCCGCGACGTCGCCGCCCGCATGGCGCGCGCCCGAGGCTGCGCGCTCGTCCTCGGCTCGGCCACCCCCTCGCTCGAGGCCCTTGCCCGCTGCCGGGAGGGTTCCTGGCGCGGCGCCGCCTGGACCCGCGTTTCCATGCCCGAGCGCCCCGGCGTCTCCCGCCTGCCCGAGGTCCGCGTGGTCGACATGGCCGAGCAGTTCCGCGGTGGCGGCCGCTCGGTCTTCTCGGCGCCGCTCGCGGATGCCCTGCGCGCCTGCGCCGCCCGCGGCGAGAAAGCCGTCCTCATGCTCAACCGCCGCGGCTTCGCGAACTTCCTCATGTGCCGCGAGTGCGGCTGCGTCCCGGAGTGCCCGAGCTGCAGCTGCGCGCTCACCTATCACGAGCGGGGCCACTACCTGGCCTGCCATACCTGTGGGCGCACCTGGCCCGTTCGCGCGTACCCGGACCCGGGCTGCTCGTGCCCCAACTGCGGGAGCCGCTACATGGGCGCCTACGGGATCGGCACCCAGCGGGTCGAGGACGAGCTGCGGATGCTGCTCCCCGGGGGCGTCGAGGTCATCCGCATGGACGCGGACACGACGCGAGCCAAGGGAGCGCACCAGAGGCTGCTCGAGGAGTTCGACGCCGCCGGCTCGGCCGTGCTCGTGGGCACGCAGATGATCGCCAAGGGGCTCGACTTCCCTGAGGTCACGCTCGTCGGCGTCATCAACGCCGACACCATGCTCAAGCTGCCCGACTTCCGCGCGGCCGAGAGGACCTACGACCTCTTGGAGCAGGTGGCGGGCCGCGCCGGCCGCGGCGAGAACCCTGGCGAGGTCATCGTGCAGACTTACTGGGCGAGCCACCCGGCCATGCGCGCGGTCGAGCGCCACGACCGGTCGCTGTTCCTGGAGGCGGAGCTAGCCGAGCGCAAGGAGGCGGGCTACCCGCCGTACAGCCGCCTGGGCAACGTCGTGCTCTGGGGGAAATCGGACGCCGCGTGCCGTATGGCCTCGAAGGCGCTCGCCGACGCCGTGCGCGAGGCGGTCGGAGAGAGGCCCGGCTGGGAGGTCCTCGGCCCCACGGACTGCGTGAGGGCGCGCGTGAAGGACAGCTTCCGCCGCCACGTGATGGTCAAGTCGCCCGTGGAAGCCGACCTCGGCGGCGTGCTCGGGGCCGCCGTCTCCTCCCTTGGAGCGCTCAAAGGCATTAACATGTCTGTGGACATCGACGCATACGACATGATGTAGCCGGCGCCGCGCCCCTGCGGCGGGCGGACGGCTTATCGCGGCGAGAAGGACGCCCCTCTCGCCGCCTCTCAGAAAGGAGAGACCCGCATGGGCCTTTTGGACGATATCGTGCTCAGCCCCAACGAGGCGCTTCAGACCGAGTGCGAGCCCATCCAGACCATCGACCGCGAGGTGAAGAAGCTCGCCGACCGCATGCTCAAGATCATGTACGCGGCCGAGGGCTGCGGCCTGGCCGCGCCGCAGGTTGGCGTGCTCAAGCAGCTCGTGGTCATCGACTGCGACTACGCCGGCAAGGGCAGCAAGAAGAACCCCTACGTGCTCATCAACCCGAGCATCGTCACGGCCGACGGCGAGCCGCGCGACTTCCAGGAGGGCTGCCTCAGCTTCCCGGGAATCAGCGTCAGCGTCACGCGCCCCTCTCACGTGGTCGTGCAGGCCTACGACCTCGACGGCGACCTTCTGCAGTACGAGGCCGAGGACAATCTCATGGCCGTCTGCCTGCAGCACGAGATCGACCACCTGCACGGCGTGACGATGGTCGATCACCTGAGCCCGACCAAGCGCGCCGAGGCCCTGCGCGAGTACGACGAGGCCCTGTCCGCGGGCGCGCGCCCCGGCGAGACCGAGGTCGAGGAGTAGCTCGACGGCCTTTGGCCGGCGAGGGGTTCCCGCACGGGCGGAGATGCCGACATTGGTTACCCCTGCGCGGCCTATGAACTGGGATTCGTTCTAAGGAGAGGCGCATGCGCGTCGTGTTCATGGGGACCCCGGAGTTCGCCGTCCCCTCTTTGCAGGCCATCGTCGACGCGGGCCATGAGGTTCCGCTCGTCTTCACGCGCCCGGACGCGGTCCGCGGCCGCGGCAAGAAGCTCGTGCCGTCGCCCGTCAAGGCCAGGGCGCTCGAGCTCGGCCTCGACGTCTTCGAGACGGGACGGATGGTCGACGTCGCCAAGGCCGCGCTCGCCGAGGCGGCTCCGGACGTCATCTGCGTTGTGGCCTATGGCTGCATCCTGCCCGACGACGTGCTCGCGGCGGCGCCGCTGGGCGCCGTGAACGTGCACGCGTCGCTGTTGCCCCGCTGGCGCGGAGCCGCGCCGATCCAGCGCTCAATCCTTGCCGGCGACGAGCGGACGGGCGTCTCCATCATGCGCGTGGCCCACGACCTGGACGCCGGCGCCTGGTGCGCCCAGGTGAGCGTCCCGGTGGGGGAGAAGGGCGCCTCCGAGCTCACCGCCGAGCTTGCCGACGCCGGTGCGCGGGCCCTGGTGGGCGTGCTGCCCGCCCTCGCCGACGGCACCGCCGTGTGGCACGAGCAGGACCCCGCCGGCGTGACCTTCGCGGCCAAGGTCAAGAAGGACGAGATGCTGCTCGACCCGGCCGACGGCGCGCGCGTCAACGCGCTGCGCGTGCAGGCCTCCGGGGACACGGCGCCGGCGCGCGCGTCGGTCGCCGGCAAGGGCGTGCGCGTCATGGCGGCTCGCGTCGCCGAGGGCGCCGCGGTCGCGCCCGGCGCTGTCGAGGCGGGCAAGAAGCGCGTGCTGCTGGGCTGCGCCGACGGCGCGCTCGAGCTTCTTTCCGTCAAGCCCGACGGAAAGAAGGAGATGCCGGCCGCCTCCTGGGCCGCCGGCCTGCGCGGCGACCTCTCTTGGGAGCGTCTCGGTTAGCGGCGTCCCGCCTCGGATGACCCGCCGCTCGTTTTCGGGCGGCGGGTCCTTACAGAAAGAACCCCCATGCCCACCACCCGCCTCGCTCCCGCCCGCCGCGCCGCCCTCAGGCTCTTCTCCGAGTGCCGCCGCCGCGAGGCGCGCGCCCGCGAGCTCCTGCGCGGCTCGCCGGCCATGGAGGCCCTCGACCCGCGCGACCGTGCCCTCGCGACGCGGCTCGTGCTCGGTGCCGTGGCGGCGACGGGCGAGCTCGACCGGGTGGTGAACAGCCACCTGCGCGCACGCTCCGCGCTGGAGCCGCGCGTGCGCGACGCGCTGCGCATTGCCGCCTTCGAGATCCTCTACCTGGATACCCCGGCGCAGGTCGCGGTGAGCCAGGGCGTCGAGCTGGTGAGAAGCGCGAGCAAACGGGCCGCCGGCCTCGGAAACGCGGTGCTGCGGCGGGTGGCGGACGAGGACGCGCAGGCGCTCGCGGCCGCGAGCAGGCGCCTCGCCTCCGGGGCCGTCACGGTCGACGACCTCTGTCGCGCGGGCGCGCTGCCCGAGTGGCTCGCCGCGCGCGTGCTCGGGGACCTCGGGGCCGACGGTGCCGCGCCGTATGCCGCCTCGGCGCTCGAGCCGCTTTGTGCAAGTGTTGCAACAAATCTGGCCAAGCACAGCGTCGACGAGACGCGCGGGCTTCTTGCCGACGCGGGTTGCGAGCCTTCCGACGGGCCGGTTCCCGGTTCTTTCGTCCTCGGCCGTCCCGCGGCCCTGAACGCGACGGGACTCGTAGCTGCGTGCGACGTGCTGCCCTGCGACCTTGCCGCTCAAGAGGTTGTTGCAAGCATTGGCGTAACACCCTTCGACCAGGTACTTGAGGTGGGGCAGGGGCGCGGCACGAAGTCGATCCTGCTTGCCGCCGCCGGCGCGCGCCTCGTTTCGGTCGAGGTCGACGCAAAGAAGTCCGCGCTCGCGTCCCGTCGCATGGAGACCGCCGGCGTGGCGGGGAGGGTGGCCTGCGTCTGCGACGACGGGCGGGAGCTCAGCCTCGTCGAGGGCGCCTACGACGTCGTCTTCGTCGACGCGCCGTGCTCTGGGACGGGCACGCTCTCGCGTCACCCGGAGATCGCGTGGTCGCTGCGCGAGGACGCTGTGCACGACCTCGCCGCGCTCCAGCTCCGCATCCTGCGCGCCGCCGCCTCCCGCGTGCGTCCCGGCGGGCGGCTCGCCTACTCCACGTGCTCGGTCCTGCGCGAGGAGGACGAGGCGGTCGTCGAGGAACTCCTCGCTTCTCCCGAGGGCGCCGGCTTCAAGCTCGCCTTGAGCCGCCGAACCGCCATCCCCGGCGCCGACCGCCATTTCCTGGCGCTGCTGGAGAGGAGCTAGAAGGCCGGCGCCGCCCTCCCGCGCCGGCAAGCGACCCTCGAGGCGGCCCCGTGACCGTCGTCTCGGCTGAGTTTCTCGCCAGTTTCGCGCCGCCGGTCTCGCGCCGCCTCGGCAAGAAGCCCTTCCAGGTGGAGCCGCCTCGAGCTCAGCCTGGGGCCCGCCATATGGCCTCGTCGCGCCCGAACGCCGCCTCGGCCTGCGCGAAACCCTTGACATGCCAACGAATCGCGGTACGCTCTTGCCTTGGCAATTATTGGCATCGCAAGGAGTTTCATATGCCCGAGCACATCCCGGGGCACGACGGGAAGAGGCACGGCCGGTCGCTCGCCGACTTCCACATGCTCGTCTACCGGTTGTTCCAGGCGCAGCGCGCCTACCTGCGCCCGCGCATCCACGACCTGGGCATGGGCCCGGGCCAGCCCAAGCTCGTCGTCTACATCGCGCTGCACGGCGCCGCCACCCAGCGAGAGGTCGCCGACTTCTTTGAGCTCGACCCGGCCACGACCTGCCGCATGCTCGAGGCGCTCGAGCGCGAGGGCCTCGTCCAGAGCCGCGCCGGCGCCGACCGCCGAAAGAAGGAGTATCTCGCCACTCCGGCGGGCAAGAAGGTCGCCGCCGCCTGGGACGACTGCTGCGACGAGCAGCAGGACGTGCTGCTCGAGGGCTTCTCGCCCGAGGAGCGCGAGCAGTTCCGCGGCTATCTCCGCCGCGGCTACGCCAACCTGGCGCGCGCCGCCTACGGCCACGAGGCGGTGGGCCTCGATGACTGATATCCAGTGGCTCGCGAAGAGCTTCGGCCCGTACCGCCGCGACGCCGCGATCGCCGCAGCGTGCATCTGCATCGAGACGTGCCTCGAGCTGCTCATTCCCGTCCTCATGTCCTTCGTCGTCGACGACGGCGTCCTGGCGGGCGACGCCGCCGTGGTCTGGCGCTGCGGCGCGGCGATGATCGCCTGCTCGGTCGGCGCGCTGCTCTTCGGCCAGGGCTTCGCGCGCTACTCGGCACGCGCGACCACGGGCCTCGGGTCGAACATCCGCCGCGAGGAGTTCGCGCGCGTGCAGGCGTACGCCTTCGAGAACCTCGACCGCTTCGACGCCTCCTCGCTCGTCACCCGCATGACCACCGACGTCACGGTCATCCAGAACGCCATGGTCAACGGCTTCCGGCCCTTGATGCGCAGCCCGATCATGCTCGTTATGGGCCTCGTGATGAGCTGCTTCATGTCGCCCGAGCTCGCCGTCGTCTTCTTCGTGGTCCTGCCGTTCCTTGCCGTGGCGCTCTGCCTCATCGTGCGCCGCGTGGGGCCGCTCTACCGCGTGCTGCAGCGCACCATGGACTCCCTCAACGACGCCCTGCAGGAGGACCTCGTCGGCATCCGCGCCATCAAGGCCTACGTGCGCGAAGGCTACGTCTCCGGGCGATTCGCCGAGGTCAACGCCGCGCTCGCGGACACGGCCACGCGCACGTTCAAGGGCGCGGTGCTGAACACGCCCATCTTCCAGCTCTCCATGTACGTCTCGGCGACGGCGCTCCTGTGGGTGGGCGGCAACCTGATCTTGGCCGGCAGGCTTCAGGTGGGCACGCTCACCGGCTTCATGAGCTATGTCCTCCTCGTCATGAACTCGCTGATGATGATCTCCAACGTCTTCCTGCTGCTGGCACGCGCCCTCACGAGCATCGAGCGCATCCGGGAGGTCGAGGAAGAGGTCCCGGCCATCGCGTCGCCGGCGCCCGAGGCCGCCGTCCGAGAGGTCGCCGACGGCTCGGTCTGTTTTTGCGGCGTCGACTTCAAGTACAGCGCCGCTGCCGAGAAGAACGTGCTCGAGGGCATCGACCTCAGCTTCGAGTCGGGCTCTACCGTGGGCATCCTCGGCGGCACGGGCTCGGGCAAGACGACCCTCGTTCAGCTGATCGCGCGCCTCTACGACGCGAGCGCCGGGCAGGTGCTCGTCGGCGGGCGAGACGTGCGCGACTACGACCTGGTCGCGCTGCGCGACGCAGTGGGCATCGTGCTGCAGACGAACGTGCTCTTCTCGGGCACGGTTCGCGACAACCTGCGGTGGGGCGACCCGGGGGCGAGCGACGCGGAGCTCCTCGAGGCGTGCCGCGTCGCCTGCGCCGACGAGTTCCTGGATCGCATCGGCGGCCTCGACGGAGACCTCGGCCAGGGCGGCGTCAACGTGTCCGGCGGCCAGAAGCAGCGCCTGTGCATCGCGCGCACGCTGCTCAAGCGCCCGCGCGTGCTCGTGTTCGACGACTCGACGAGCGCGGTGGACATGGCCACGGACGCAAAGATCCGCGCAGGGCTGGCGGGCCTCGAGGGCATGACGAAGGTCGTGATCGCCCAGCGCGTGGCCTCGGTCATGGGCGCCGACAAGATCGTGATCCTCGAGGACGGGCACGTCCACGCGCAGGGGACGCACGCGGAGCTTCTCGCGAGCGACCCGATCTACCAGGAGCTCTGCGAGTCGCAGGGCGTCGCCGACGCGGCGCGACCCGCGCCGGCCGGCGATGACGCCGATGGGGAGGTGGCCTAGATGGCAGCCAAGGGAGGGGCGCCCAAGCGCCCGAAGGACCTGCGCCGCACGCTGCGGGCGCTTTTGGCCTACATGGGCCACGCCAAGTACCAGCTCTATGCCGTCGCCGTGCTCGTCACGCTCTCGGGCGGGGCGAACCTTGCCGGCACGTACATGATCAAGCCGGTCGTCAACGCGGTCGGCGCGGGCGACTACCAGGGCTTCGCTCGTCTCGTCGTGGCCACGGGGGCCATCTACGCCGTGGGCGTGGCGTCGGCCGCGGGCTATACCCAGGTCATGGTCCGCGCGGCCCAGAAGGTCGTCTTCGACATTCGCCGGGACCTCTTCGACCACCTGCTGCGCCTGCCGCTCTCGTACTTCGACTCCACGCGCCACGGCGACGTGATGAGCTTCTTCACCAACGACGTCGACACCGTCTCGGAGGCGCTGAACAACAGCTTCGCCGGCGCGGTCCAGGCGCTGATCCAGACCGTGGGCACCTTTACGCTGCTCGTGATCCTCGACTGGCGCCTCACGCTCGTCACCTTCGTGTGCGACGTCGCGATCGTCGCCTACGTGCGCCGTGCCGGGCGGCGCAGCCGCGGGTACTTCAAGGCGCAGCAGGAGACGCTGGGCGCCCTCGACGGCTACATCGAGGAGATGTGCGCCGGCCAGAAGGTGGTCAAGTGCTTCAACCACGAGCCGGCGGCGATCGCCGGGTTCGGGGCGCTCGACGACGAGCTGCGCCGCACGGGCACGACGGCCCAGGCGTATGCCTCCACCATGGTCCCCGCGACGGTCTCGGTAAGCTACGTGAACTACGGCGTGGTCACCGTGGCGGGCGCGCTGCTCGCGCTCTCGGGCTCCATGGACGTGGGCAGTCTGGCGTCCTACCTGGTGTTCGTTCGTCAGGCGTGCCAGCCGCTCGTGCAGCTGACGCAGCAGGGCAACTTCCTTCTCACCGCGCTTGCCGGCGCCGAGAGGATCTTCGGCGCGATGGCGCTCGAGCCCGAGGCGGACGAGGGCGAGGTCTCGCTCGTCCGCTCCGACGCGCAGGCCGCGCGCACCGCGTCGGGCGCCGAGGGCTGGGCCTGGCGCATCGACGGCGAGGACGTGCCGTTGGCGGGCGACGTGCGCTTCTACAACGTCGACTTCGGCTACCGTCCCGGGAAGACCGTGCTCCACGACCTCTCGCTCTTCGCCAAGCCGGGACAGAAGATCGCCTTCGTCGGCTCCACGGGCGCCGGCAAGACGACCATCACGAACCTCATCAACCGTTTCTACGATGTGCGCGGCGGCGTCATAACCTACGACGGCATCGATGTGCGCGACATCTCCAAGGAGTCGCTGCGCCGCAGCCTCGGCATCGTGCTCCAGGACACGCACCTCTTCGCGGGCACCATCGCGGACAACATCCGCTTCGGCAAGCTCGACGCCACCGACGAGGAGGTCCGGGCGGCGGCGCGCGTGGCAAACGCCGACGGCTTCATCTCGCGCATGGCGCGCGGCTACGACACGCCGGTCGTCGCCGACGGCGCCAACCTCAGCCAGGGGCAGCGGCAGCTCATCGCCATCGCGCGCGCGGCCGTTGCCGACCCGCCGGTGCTTATCCTCGACGAGGCCACGAGCTCCATCGACACACGCACCGAGGCGCTCGTCCAGCGCGGCATGGACGCCCTCATGCGCGGGCGGACGGTGTTCGTGATTGCGCACCGGCTCTCGACCGTGCGCAACGCCGACGCCATCATGGTGCTCGAGCGCGGCCGGATCGTGGAGCGCGGCACCCACGACGAGCTCATCGCGAAAAGAGGGGAGTACTGGCAGCTCTATACCGGCGCGAAGGAGCTCGACTAGGCACCGGCTCGGGGGCGCGGCGACGCGTGACGGCGCGCGGGGCCCCGCGCATCCGCCTGACGGCCCTAACGTCCCTTCGCGATTCGGCTGCGGATCGTGAAGTACTGCAGCACGAGCAGGAGCAGCAAGATCGACATGCACACGAGCGAGCCCACGACGGCCCCGGAAAGCCCCGAGAAGTTGACCAGCAGCATCGCCACGGGCACGCTGAACACGAACGCGGCCCCGTAGTAGAGCGTCACCTCGCCCTGGGCGCGCAGCACCGTGACGATCTGGTACAGGAAATCGATGCACGCGCAGACGCCGCCCGTGCCCACCATCACGTACACGAGGCTGCGGAACTGCTCGAAGTCGAGGCCGTACATGAGGCCGAGCAGTGGGATGCCGACCGTGCCCATAAAGAGCGCCATCGCCCCGGTGGTGAGCGCGATCACCCCGATCATTGCGAGCACAAGCAGGTCGAAGCGACGGCGCTTCTCCGGGTCGTCCCAGATGCGCGCGAGGCGCACGAGCTGCGGCTTGTAGATGAAGGCGCTTATCATCAAGATCGTGTGCGCCGGGAAGTACATGGCGTTGTAGTACAGCTGGTTGTCGTAGCTGAGCGCGCCCTCCATGGCGAACTTGGGCATGGAGTCGATCACGTTGTACAGGAAGAGCGCCGCGAAGAGCGGCCAGCACGCGGCGAAGAGCTCGCCCACGCGCCGGGGGCTCGGCATCCCCGAGTGGTCGGTCTCGAACAGCGCGAGCGGCACGGTGAGAAGCGCGAGCGACGCAGCGGCCCCGATGGCCATGCCCCAGCTCGCCCACGCGAGGTTGCGCGTGACGAGAAGCACGACGACGAACACGGCGAACGACCCCGCGCAACGCAGCGCCTGCGAGAGGCCCGCCAGGTAGAGCTTGTCCTTCTGCTGCAGGCGCCCCTCGTAGACGTCGGCGAGGCCGTCCACGGCGCGGAAGGCGAGCACGCCCATGCAGATGGACATCATCAGGTCGGCGTACCCGCGCAGCCGGCAATAAGCCCAGCCCACGAGCATCATGGCTGCGCACGTGATGACGCGGTGCGCCTGGTAGTCGGAGAAAGACTGCATCTCGTCGATGTCGGACACCTGGTAGGTGCGCGTGCCGAAGTTCGCGAGGAAGAGCAGCAGCGTGCCTATGGTGAAGGCCATGGAGAAGAGACCCGCGTTCTCGGCGCCCACGATCCAGGTGCAGACCATGGTCAAAAGCGGGAAGAGCGCGCCCCATGCCGCCTGGCCGGCGGTGTTGAGCACGTAGTCGCGCGTGGTCTGGTGCGAGAGATACTGCTCGGAGCGGGCGGACTCCTGTCCGCCGAAGACGGCGCCGATCAGGCGGTCCCACCATTGGTTGACGGCGCGGCGCAGGAAACCCGGCTGCTTCGGAGGCTTGGCGGCGACGGCGCCTGCCGTGGTGGCGGCCCCCGTGGCCGTGGCCGGCATGCACCCGGCAACCCCGCGCCCGGCGCCCTTCTTGCCGCGTCCCGCGAAGAAGCCCGCGAGGCCGCGCCCCGCGCCCGCGCCGCGCCCGACGGCCGCCCCCGTCTTCCGTGGCCTGGCCTTCTTGCCCTCGACCTTGAGCGCGAGCTTCTTCATGGGGCTGTCCGCCATCTCCCGGCACCTTTCCTTCGGTCTGCAAGCCTCGATTGTAGCCCAGCGCCGGCGGGCTCCTCTCCTCCCACGGCGCCCCTCGACGGTGAACTCATTGTTTCGCCAACGGCTGATTTTAGTCGGCGGACGGTTGTCTCGCGCCCGTCGCGCTATGGTATTAACCGTTAAACCATGCCGCGAGCGACCTCGCGGCCCCACGGAGGGAGACGCGTTGACAAAAAAGAAGCTCAGCGTTGAGGAAACCGCCGCACTGGAGGCCCTGCAGGGCGTCGACGTCCCCGAGCAGATCCGCGACAACATGGCGCTCTTCCTGCGCCTGGTCCGCAAGGTGCTCGAGGAGGCCGACCAGGACCTGCGCGCCGTCTTCGACGTGCTGCTGTTCGACGCCATCTCGATGAACGACGACACCGACGAGTCGCCCGAGGAGCACGAGGCCTTCGAGGACATCGCCTCCATCATCAATGAGCTCGACGAGAAGAACACCACCCTCGTCATGCGCGCCTTCGTCACGTTCTTCCACCTTGCCAACGTCTGCGAGGAGAACTACCGCGTGGCATCGCTGCGCGGGCGCGAGAGCGAGGTCGCCGTCAGCGACGAGACCGACCCCATCAACGACCTCACC
>CAZEHG010000031.1:0-14234 GCA_964512475.1 uncultured Atopobium sp. | reverse complement strand
TGAAGAGCTCGACGACGTCCTCGAGGGAGGCGTCGCGCGGGTTGCCGGGGAAGCATCTCCCCCTGCCAGCGTCAGGCAAGCCCCTTGGTCAAAGCAAAGCGCGCAGCGCCGTACATCCCCGCGTCGTTGCCGAGCCTCGCCGCCACGACGGGCGTCCGCTTCATCGCCGGGAAAGCGTTCTCGGCAAACGCCCGACGCACCTTATCCAGATAGAACTCTCCCGCGCGGGACACGCCGCCCCCGACGACGACCACCTCAGGGTCGCACACGCAGGAGATCCCCGCGAGCGCCTTCCCCAGGGTCCACGCCGCGTCGTCAACGACGTCCCCAGCGAGCACATCGCCCTTCTTGGCGCAGTCGAACACGTCCTTGCAGGTAAGCCGCTCGTACCCACGAAGCGCCGACACGGCGCCGCCCTTCTCCAGCGCCCGCCTCGCCGACCTGACGATTCCCGTGGCGGACGCATAGCACTCAAGGCAGTCGCAGTCGCCGCAACCGCAGCGCTCGCCTGTGCCCTCGACCTTCACGTGCCCGATCTCACCGCCCGCGCCGTGCGATCCGACAAGCAGCTTGCCTTCAACCACGATGCCGCCCCCGACCCCCGTGCCGAGCGTGACGAACAGGACGTTTGAGAAGCCCTCTCCCCCGCCGCGGCTCATCTCCCCCAAAGCCGCGGCGTTGGCGTCGTTGAGGACCGAGACGGGGGCCCCACACAGGAGCGACGCCTCGTGCCCGACGTCAAAGCCACCCCATCCGTGAAGGTTCACGCACGGCTCGACGTACCCGTCGCCTCTGACCGCGCCCGGGATTCCCATGCCGACCCCCACGAGGTCGCACAAGCTCGCGCCCCTCCTCAAGAGGTATGTGCGAAGCGAGGCCGCTATGTCGGGAAGAATCGCGGCGCCCGCGTCATCGGCCCTTGTCGGGATCTCCCATTTTTCCAGCAGCTCTTCGTCCTGGCTGAACAGTCCCATCTTCGCAGTGGTCCCGCCAAGGTCAATTCCGGCCACGTATCCCATCTCATCACACCATTTCGCATAGACGCGCATGAACAAGGCGAGCCGCCGCCCTATCCGCCAACAAATACGAGCTAGATAACGAAGTTCCTCAGATAGCGCGCGCTCAGCAGCACGGACTTCCTCACCTCGTCGACCGAGTCCTCGAACGCCTTGTCCTCAACCTCGATGCAGGTGAACCCGTCGTAGCCGATATCGGTAAGGGCAGACACGTACTTTCCCCAATCAACGTCGCCCAGCCCGGGGATCTTCGGGGACATGAAGTCCAGCGGGTAGCCCATGATGCCGACCTGCTGCAGGCGGTCGGGAAACACCTTGATGTCCTTGTAGTGCACGTGGAAGATCTTGTCCTTGAACTCGTAGAGCGGCGCCACGTAATCGATCATCTGCCACACGAAGTGCGAGGGGTCGTAGTTAATGCCCAGGTTCTCGCTGGGCAGGATCTCGAAGACCTTGCGCCAGATGGCCGGGGTGGTCATGAGGTTCTGCCCACCGGGCCACTGGTCAGGGCCGAACAACATGGGGCAGTTCTCGATGGCTATCCTCACCCCGAGCCCCTCGGCCAGCTCAATGATTCCGGGCCAAACCTCGGACACGGTCTGAAGGTTCTCCTCGACCGTCTTGGCCTGGTCGCGCCCGATAAAGGTAGTGACCAGGTTCACGCCGAGCTTGGCGGAGGCGCGAATCACTTTCCTCAGATGATCAATCACCGCCGCGCGCTTGTTCAGGTCCCCGTCGAGCGTGTTGGGGTAGAACGCGAGCGACGAGATCTGGATACCCTTGCTCGCCGCATACTCAACGACGTGCTCCGCGTACTCGTCGTCCTCCAAGGCGCGGTCGACGTCGATGTGCGAAACGCCCGCATACCGGCGCTCTGCCTTCCCTGCGGGCCAGCAGGCGACCTCGACGCACTCCAAGCCGGCCTCGGCCACGAAATCGATCATCTCCTCGTACGACATGGTGTCGCAGATGGCTGAAACAAGCCCAAGCTTCATGATGCTCTCCTAACGTTCGGTTCTTACCGTTTATGCAAAAGCCAAGGGTTTGGCCCTATTGCCGTGCCTTGGTCAAGCGGCGCCCCAGGCACTGCAGCCAGCCCATCGTTATGCCGACCATCACCGCCGACACCAAAGTCGCCACGCCGATACCGACCGGTCGCCCGCAACAGACGAGGCCCAGCGCGCACGCCACGAGTACCATGGCGACGTCGTACGCGACCTTCACCCATCCCGTTTCACGCCCCGTCTTCTCCGCCAAGCACTTCACCGTCCCGTCGGGCGGGTTCTGCACCAGGTCCGACCCGAGCATGAGCGCCATGCCGCCAGCCGTGGCAACGACGCTGCCCGCGAGCAGGGCAACCTGGGACACCACAGTCGTGCCGGCAACGGGCAGGGCCGCGTTCAGAAAATCGATGGTCAGGCCGAACACAAACGCCAGCGGCACCTGCAGCCACAGCCACAGGGAGTTGAACCTACGGCACACGAGCATCTGCAGAGCCGTGTTCGCAAAATGGAACAGCATGGTAAGCGTGCCGAACGTGAGCGACACCGCCTCGGTGAGCACCAGAGGCACGCAGCTGATGGGCGATATGCCCAGGCCGCACTTCTTGCACAGCACGATTCCCAGAGAAACGACCCAGATACCGACAAGGTACCTGACCAGCCGTGCGGCGCTCATTCTTCGAATGCCCGGAAACCTCATTCTTGCACCCCGCTTCTTGTCGATGACTCAATTCTGAAGCGAGCGGCGCGCGCAGCCATCACGTCATAAGGCGTGATTAAGGGCGGTTTTTAGACAAGATAGGCAGCTCTTAACCTTAAAAACTGCCCCTTTGATTCCTGGCAACAAGAATTCGTATGCGATTCTTGAGCCTATCGACGATAGACGTGAACGTACCTGATCTCGTTGGGCTCCATCTCCCATTGCAGCTCAAGCACGCCGTCGGTCGCCTCGCATCGGCGAACCTGAATATCGCCCAGGCTGCACGCGCGAAGGTATTCCATCTCCTCGGGCACCAGCCCGGGCTCCATGCCCATGTCGACCCACTTATCCTGCACGCTGCCATGGTGGCGATTGATAAGACGGGTCTTCACCTGGTACTCGCCGTCCTCCACGCCCGCAACGCTCAGCGAGATGCTCAGCATCTCGCTATCTGATTGGATGGCGGTAAGCGCCTCCGCACCGACGTCTTCCTCTTCAAGGCGATAGTAGTTGTAGTTGGGCTTCTTAAGGTTATGGCACACGATGCGCATCGACCCACGCGCGTTACGCGTTACCAGGCAGTTCCTATGGCGCGCCTGCACATCGGGATACAGGAGGTTAATGAACGACAGCGCCCCGAAAGCAGGCTTGCGGATACCGTTGCTCGTCACAAGTCCCCCGCCGCCAAAGAGCACCGTGCTCGTATCGCTCCCCTCGTCGGAGTAATCGCTCAGCAGCGCGTAGCCAAGCACATCGGTCTCTCCGACGCACGCAATGGCATTGGCCACCAGGTAGGCGGCCTTAAGGCAGCTGTCGTTAAGGGCGTTGCGCGCGCAGAGGGTAAGGTTGTACTCCATGACCCTGACCGGAACCTCCGGAAAACCGGCGCGCACCATGGCGGCCTTCGCCAGGTTGATGCCGTAGCGCACAAACCCAAGGTCGGACGTTCGCTTTTCGAAATAGGCCTGGCCCACCTTCTCCTGCTGATAGGGGTAACACGTGAGCGACACGAAATCAGGCGTCTGGTCGAACTCGTTCCAAATGGAGAAGATTCTAGAAAGCTCCTGCTCTCCGTATACGCGCGCAGGGAAACCGGCCCCGCCTATGCACGAAATGGGCAGCAGCTTGCGCAGCTCCTCGGCAATGATGGAAAACTCGGCGAAATAGCGTCGATGCGCCGACTCGGTAAGAAGCGCGTACTGCAGCGTGACGGACGAGCCCGAGTCGCTCGCGGGGCGCTCCCAACACTCAAATGCCCAGCTCGACACCTCATACGACCCGTAGCGCCGAATGAAGTGCCGGAACAGCCCTGAGTAGAAGGCCCGCATCTCGGGCTCACTGGAAAAGACTCCGGCGAACCCCTTCGCTGAGTCCGCGCCGCTCATGGAGCGAATGGTGTGCTTCGACTTGAACATGAGCTCGATATGGGGCTTTAGGCGATGCTGCACCAAAAAGTCGGTTATCTCGTCCAGGCGCCCAAAGTTCTGGCTTTCGGCCCCCAAATGAATGTCGAGGCAGATCTGAGGGTCGAACAGCCCGCAGAAGCGCACGTAATCGAAGTTGAACGACTTTCTGGCGGAAACGATCTGCTCCTGCACCTTCGCGTTCAGCAAATCGGACGCGGAGCCCGCGTTAACCACCTTCACGGCGGCGTAGTCCCAGCGCAGCGACGCATCGGCACGAAGGTCCAAGGCAAGGTCGACACGAGACGAAACGGCGCGCTGCAGAACCTGCGGGGCCTTTTCCAGGTAGCCCTTCACCGACTCCCTGACCGTGCTCTCCTTGCGCCCCTTGTCGTGGGCGGCATCCGCGTGGTCGCCCGCGTGCTCGCAGCGGAACTCCGTGGGTGTCTGGTCGTAAGCCTCCTTAAAGGCCTTGTTGAAGGCGGCGACGCTGGCGAACCCGTTCTCCATGGCAATTTTAGTCACCGGGTCCGTCGTGTAGACCAGGTCCTCGACGGCGTACCCCAGGCGCACGGAGTTCAGCAGCTGAAGAAAACCGATCCCGCAGTGGCTCTTTATGTACTTCGAGACATAGGTGGGCGACAGGTAGAGCAGCTCCGATAGGTCGGCGAGCGAGATGCTCTCGCGATAATGGTCCCGTATGAACGCCCGAATCTGCTCCATGCGGTCGTCGGGGCCTTTCTCCTCGACGGACATGCGCATATCGCCGGGGCGCAGGGCGAAGTTCTCGGTAAGGATGTGCAGCATCTGGTAGTACAGACTGGTAAGAAACAGCCTGTTTTCCGTGGTCTCGCACATAACCTGGTTGAGAATCTGCCCTATGACCCGCCGCAGGCCCTCATAGGCCTCGTTCTCGTCCCGCACCGAATCGCACCAGAACAGAACGTTGGGAACGCCCAGAAGCTCCTGCACGCACATGCGGGAAATGAGCAAGCGCGCCAAAACGGGACGCTCGAGCGAGCGGTACGAGTGGGTTTGCCCAGCGTTCACCACGACAAGGTCGCCGCTGGCGTACTCGCCGGATTTCTCGCCGACCGACAAAACGATGCGCCCCGAGACAACGAACAGCATCTCGATGTCGTCGTGCGCGTGCGCCTGGGCGCGCTCATCGGTAAGAAACGTGAGGTCGATAAGGGCTCCGGACTTTAGCTTGCTGCGTTCCACGGTTCCTCCCCTATCCGAGACCGATTGCCCCCTCGGCTGAACCGCTTACCATCATACGCGGTACAGCGACGCCACGTCCTCCGG
Organism: uncultured Atopobium sp.; assembly: GCA_964512475.1. Classification (GTDB taxonomy): domain Bacteria; phylum Actinomycetota; class Coriobacteriia; order Coriobacteriales; family Atopobiaceae; genus Paratractidigestivibacter. The sequence goes on along the minus strand of CAZEHG010000031.1, from coordinate 8,806 downwards.
CGTGAGCCCCGGCGAGCCCTCGAGCCGCCACGCGCCGTCGGTACACGAGAACACGCCGTTGAACCCGTTGGGGAGTTTGACCAGCCCCTTGCTCTCGCGAAGCCGGCCGTATTCCGTGCTCTCCACACCCAGCAAGAAGCGCTGCATCCAAAGCCACGCGGCGCCGTGCGAAACGATGAGCACCGTGTCGCCATCGGAGCGCTCGTCATAAATCTGACCGTACGTGGCGCGCACGCGCGCGGCAAACGTCTCGTTGCTGTCGCCGCCGCAGTCGTCCCAGTGGATGCCGTCGCCGCGACGTCGGTTCACCTCGTCAAGGTGCTTATCCACCTCAACGCCCTCCCAGGTGCCGAAGTTCACCTCTTTGAGGCCCTTGCGCTCGTGCACCGGCACGTTTCGGCCTGCCAGCACCAGGGCGCAGGTGTCGCGACAGCGCTCGCTCGTCGACGTGTAGGCTGCCGCGAAGGGAACGCCGGAAAGCTCGGCGCCGGCAAGCTTCGCGTCCTCAATGCCCTTCTTGGTAAGCGGAGAGTCGCACCAGCCCTGCATGCGGTTCATGGTGTTGAACAGGGTCTGCCCGTGGCGCACGTAATAGAACGTAACCTTCTTCATGGCTTTCCCCTACGCAAACGGCTTGTGACGGATGTTGTTGTTCTCGTCGATATCGAAGGCGTTCAAGAAGTTGCCGCCCATGATGTTGGCGATGTCCTCTTCCCTGCCGGTGTCCTTGGCAACCAGCAGCTGCTTATGGATCTCCATCTCAAACTTGTAGAAGGGATAGTCGCAGCCCATGAACACTTTGCCGGGGCAGTTTGCCAGCGCGCGGTTCACGGCCGCATACGAGCAGATGGCCGTGTCCAGATATACGTTGGGCACGCGCTTCGCCACGTCGACGGCATACTTGGTGGACATGACCTCGCCCATATGCGCCATCTGGATGAGCACGTTGGGAAACGCGTTGCCCAGTCGCTCGAACATGCTCGGGTGGTTCCTGAAGTCCTCACTGGCGCAATGGATCACCGCATAGGAGCCGCGCTCCTCGAGCACATCGAAGATGGGCGAGAGCATCACGATGTCCGCAACGCAGAAGTTGGACACGTACGGATGGAGCTTCGCACCCTGAAAACCCAGCTCATCAAGGCAGTAGAGCAGCTGCTCGGCGCAATCGTGGTCGCGCGGGCCGACGTAAGCCAGCGGGATCAGGCGGTCGCGGTACGGCGCTATGGCCTCGGCCAAACGCTTCTGGTCGTCAAGCCCGGTGCCGAACGTGAAGCAGACTGCCTTGTCGATACTGTTCTCGTCCATGGACCGAACGACGTTCTCGGGCCTGGACATGGGATTCTCGCCGTCTTTGACGGCGATATGGACATGCGCGTCGATCCTCATCGTCTATCTACCTTTCCACTTTCTCCTATTCGAAGTCGACGCTGCGCATGGTGGCGGCGGACTCACGGCAGGCTTCCATCACTTTAAGCACGCGGCGCACCTCTTCGGGCTTCACGAGCATCTCTTCTTTTCCTGCCAGGGCATCGAAGTAGTTCACGAAATAGTCCGACTGCTCGACATCGACCTTGGGCAGAGGCTCGGAGACGATGAGGCCCGGCTCCGGCACGCCGAACGAGCGCGTAGGGCCGTACGACTTGGCGGACTTGTCCTGATCGTCGGCGACATTCTCGAGCAGATGCGTCGTGCGCACGATCGCGCCCTCAGGGTCGAACTTGTTGACGTTCGCCGAGCCCTTGTTGCCGCCCACGAACCAGTGGCGCTCGAACCAGTTGGGCGCGTCGTTGAGAAAATACGTGCCCAACTCGATCTCGGCCGTCACGTTGTTCTCGAAGCGCAGAATAATCTTGAAATAATCGTCGACCTCGGCGTTTATCACGTTGCGCACATCGGCGTACACGGTCTTGAGCTTGCCGGGGACCATATAGAGCAGCTGGTCGATGAGGTGCACGCCCCAGTCGTAGAGCATGCCTCCACCCTGGCTCTTGTACACGTGCCAGTCGTGCATGTTGCCGTTGTAGCCGTAAAGCGAGCTCTGGATGGTATAGACGTCGCCCACCAGGCCCTCGTCGAAAATGCGCCTGACGGTGGCGAAATCCTTGTCGTAGCGACGCTGCTGGTGAACGGTGAAGCTCACGCCGGCGAGATTGACGGCATCCATCATCTCGTCGAACTCGGCAACGCTGAGTGCAGCGGGCTTTTCGCAGATGATGTTGCAGCCATGCTGGGCCGCAGCGATAACGAGTTCCTTGTGCGCCACGTTGTTGGCCGATACGATCACGCCGTCCAGCGCCTCGGCGTCGAGCATCGTCTCCGCGTCCTCGTACAGGTGCATATCGGGATACAGCCCGCGCACCTCCTCAAGACGCCGGGGGTTGATATCGCAAACGGCAACGCAGGTGGACTGCTCGAAATCCATAAGCGTCTTGACGTGCCTTCTGCCGATGAAACCGTATCCGACAACCGCGTATCGCAGTGCCATAAGTGCCTCCTCGCCTCGCGTTTTTGCCCTAAGGGCTCCGATGGCCCAACTATAGGGCGCAAGAATCGGATGCTCATTTCGATGTTTGGCTATTCAGACAGCTATATTTCGACCACATTTTTGTGTAGCGGACAAAGACGCAAACAGCACAACAAGATTTGACAGCGGATTCTTGCCATTGCAAAACCCGGGCCGCAGTAGACCGCGGTCCGGGCGGAGGGGGCGCTTTGAGGTGGCCAAATAGGCGAGAAGGGCTATCTCTCCCCGTTTGTCGCCATGAGGCCGTCGTCCCACAGGATAAACGACGTCACAGCGGAGACCACAATGGCCACGGCTATCGCGGCGACCATCCCCATCACGGTGTCCTCGTATATGGGAAGCGCAAGGATGGTCGAGTACCCCATCACATAGGCTTTCACCCCCGCAAGGCTTGCGACTACGGCGCCTGCGGCGCCGCCGGCCATGACCGCGTACATAGGCGTCTTGTAAGGCAGGTCTAGGCCGAATATGCATGGCTCGCTCACGCCTGCGACGATACCGCCGACACCGAGAGACCAGCACGATGACCTGAGCTCCGCATCTTTGGTCTTAAGCGCAACGCCCACGGCAGCAGCGCCCTCGGCCATGTTGTGCAAAGTAAGCGCCGGGCGAAACATGCCGTCATAGCCCAGATCCTCCATCGCCTGCGACATGAGCGGGAGAAAAGCGGAGCCCAAGCCCGTAAGCACCAGGAACGGCAGCGCGGCGGTGATGACGGGCATGGTGACGAAACCGATGTTGTCGGAGCACCACCCGATCACGGCAGAAAGGAAATTGGTAAGGACGGTGCCCACAGGACCGAGTATGAGCAGTCCCGCGGAATACGTAACGACCAAAGTGACCGGACCGACAATAGGGCTCTTGATGACCTTGGGTGTGACGCGCGTCATTCCCTTGGCGACGTAGTGGGCAAGTACCGACGTGAGAAAAGTCGGGATAACCTTGCTCGCGTAATCAACCATAGGAACGCCGACCCCAAACAAGGTCATGGTGTCGCCATTCTTCACAGCAGCGGCAAAATCGGGATACATAAGACCCAAGGCAACAACCATGGGGTACATGGGATTAGAGCCGTAGTAGGTGGAGACGCCGTACGCAATAAGCACCGGCAAGAAGTAAAACGGCGTGTTGGCCACGTAACCCAGCACCGTTGCCGTCTCTGACGCCGAAAAACCCGGGACGGCCAAGTTGATGAGAACAATGTAGACCTTGATCATACCGCCGGCGAAAAAAGCAGGCACGACGGGGCGAATACTTGCCGACAGGAAATCGATGAACAGCCTGCCGAGCCCTTTGACCCCGCATCTCCGCGAATCATCCTTCTGCTCAGGCGTATCGATATCGCCCTCGACGCCGGCCTTCGTGCCACCAAGCTCCCGAATAGCTTTGTTGACTGAGGTCACGACCTCGCCGACATCAGGGCCGATAATAACTTGCAGCTGGCCGATATTGAAAAGAGCACCCATCACGCCCTTGAGCTTCTTGATGGCCTCAAGATCGGCCTTCTCGTCGTCTGCGAGCCTCAGGCGCACGCGCGTGGCACAGTTGGTGACAGAAACGATATTCCGCACGCCGCCGGCAAGATTGACGATCTCCCGTCCAAGTTGATCGTAGTTTTGAGCGGCCATCGCTATTCCTCCTCCTTGTCCAGGCCGCCGAAGAAGTAGGTGAGCAAGAAGCCCAACACCAAGCCGGTGACCAGCGAAATGGTGCAGGCGGCCATGTTGAAGCCGCCGTCGGCCGCAGCCGGGATGGCGAAGATGGACTGCGAGAGCGCGACGTAGGCCTTGTAACCCACCAAGCCGGTAACGCAGCCTGTAATGAGGATCGAGATGACCGTTGTCGCGAACACGCGCTTGTTCTCAAGCAGCACCGAGAACAGACCGGCCTCGGAAAGACCCACGACACCCGAGACGAACGAAGAGATGCCCATCGAGCGCTTGTCCGGATCCTTCATGCGCAGGCCATAGGCCAGACAGGCACCGGCGAGACTCATGTTGTACGCCATGAGCGCGGGATGGATGATGGGGTCGTAGCCGATCTCGGTCATCATGAGCAGGGCGGACGGGAACAGCGCGTAATGAACGCCGCCCATAACAGCAACGGGCATGACGGCGCCGGCAAGACCCACGGCAAGGAAACTCGCGTTGTTGTAGATGAACATAATGAAGTCGGAGATCGCCGTTGCCACGATAACGCCGATGGGGCCGATCACAAGGTAAACCAACGGAACGGTGATGATGAGCTCGATGAGCGTTACCCCAAAGATGTAGATAACCTGCGGGCAGACCTTCTTTGCGAGCATCTCAACGTATTTAAGCAGCCAAACCGCCAAAAGGATGGGGATGATGGTGGACGTGTACGTGAAACCAGAGATGCTCATACCGAAGAACGTGGCAGTGCCGTCGCTGACGGCGGCGGAAAGCGATGGATAGATAAGGATGGCGCCCAACAGCGCGCCCATGTACTTGTTGGTCCCAATGCGCTCGGCTGCCGTAAAGCCCACCAGCACGGGAAGCGAGTACAGGCAAGCATCGGAGACGTTCTTAAAGAACACGTAGGTCCCGTCCCCGCTGGTAAGCAAGCCAAGCGAAGTGAAGATGGAAAGGATGGCGGATATCAGAAGCGAGCCCATGATGCAGCCGAGCCAGGGCGTGATGCTGCCCGAGATGTAGCCAAGGATGGCGCTCACAACTGACGAGGGCGTTATATTGAGCTTCTCCTCAACGTATTCCACGCCCTCCTCGATGTCGCTGTACGACTCCTGGACAAAGGTGAAGGTCCTCAGGATGGCATCGCAGTAGTCGTCCACAACGCCCGTGCCAAGAATGATCTGGTACTGCCCCGCCGCGCGGGCAACGCCCATAACGCCCTTGACTTTCTTCACCGCGTCGTCATCGGCAAGGTCCATGTTCTTGAGCGTAAAGCGAAGCCTGGTCATGCAGTGGCCGACGGAATTGATGTTTCCTTCGCCGCCAACGGCCTCAACGATGGCACAGGCAAGTTCGGTCTGGTCCATTTTTCCCCTTTAACGGAAGGCGGGGCCGCGCGAGCCCCGCCGCTTCAGTAGAGATTGAACACGAGCTAGCCCAACTTCACGGTGCTGTTTGTGTCGGAGGCACGGTAGATGGCCTCGAGCACCTGGGTAACGCGGAAGGCCTCCTCGGGCTTAACGCAGGGCTCGCCGTCGTTGATAATGGCGTCGATCCACTGACGCGCCTCCACGACGCCCTCGGGCTCGTTGACGCCGTCGAAGTAATCGACCAGAGCCTCGCCTGACAGGTACTCGGTCATCATCTTGCCATGGCGCGTGTGGTTGAACCACAGCTCGGACTGCGGGTAGCTGCCGCCGTGCTTAATCTCGGCGCCCTCGAGGGTACCGCACAGCGTGGTAGAGGCCTCACGTGCGTCCAAGTAGTTCAGAGCCCACGAGGCACGCAGGTTGATAAGCGCGCCGTTCTTCATCTTGATAAAGCCCATGGCCGAGTCCTCGACCTCATAGGTCTCGGGATCCCAGGGGCCGTAGGTGTTGCCCTCGGCCGCCTCGGGAAGGTTGCCCAGTTTGTAGAACACCTGGCCCGAGACGCTGTCAACGTCGTAGTTGTCCATGCACCACAGGGTGATGTCCAGGGCATGGGTGCCGATGTCGATAAGGGGACCGCCGCCCTGCTGCGACTTGTCGGGGAAGACGCCCCAGGTAGGAACAGCCTTTCGACGGATGGCGTTGGCCTCGCCGTAGTAGATGTCCCCCAGCTCGCCTGCCTCGCACGCCTTCTTGAGCACCTGAACGTCGTAGCGGAAGCGGTTCTGGTAGCCGACGGTGAACTTCTTGCCCGACTTCTTCCAGGCATCAATCATCTTTTGCGCGTCAGCCGAGGTGGCTGCCATGGGCTTTTCGCACAGGACGTGCTTGCCGGCCTCGAAGGCGTCAACGGTAATCTGGCAGTGGGCGACGTTGGGGGTGCACACGTGCACCACATCGATGCTGGGGTCGGCCAAGAGCTCCTTGTAGTCCGTGTAGATCCTGGCATTGTCCAGGCCGTAACGCTCGCGCGTCTTGACGGCGCGCTCCTCAACCAGGTCGCAAAGGGCAACGACCTCCACCTTGTCGGCGACCTTGGCGAGCGACGGCAGGTGCTTGTTGTTGCAGATGCCTCCTGTGCCGATGATGCCAAGCTTCAGCTTCTCCATAATCGGTTCTCCTTCGTATTCGTTTTAGGGTGCGGGAAAAGATGCCGCGCATGCGGGTCTTCGGCGCCAAAGGCCCGCGTGGCGCGCTCGGGGTTGCAAAATGGCTAGAGCGTCTCGATCAGGCGCTTGAGCATCTCCTGATGCCTACGGACCTGGTCGACCTCGCTGGCGAGGTCCTCCACGCCGCGATCCTGGAAGCGGCGCTGGCCCTCGTACTCTGAGTTGATGTAGCCGTCGTAGCCGGCTTCCTTGAGCATCTTGATGGGCGTCTCGTAGTCGATGGCGATGTCCTGGTACTTGCCAGGCTGGCCGGGAATCTCGGACATGTTGTAGAACTTGCCGTGGATGTGCGTGACCAGGGGCATGAGGTCGCGCAGGTCAGAGGCCTTTGTATGGCTCAGCAGCAAGCACTGGCCCATGACCTCGAAGTCGAGGTCGGTGTAGCCATCCACGTTGTCGCGCACCAGCTTCTCCATCTTCTGGAAGGCGGGCACCAGGTCTGCCGGCGCGTCGCCGAACTTGAGATAGCGATAGAACATGGACTCCACGTTGCCCGCGGTGTAGAGCGACAGGTCGATGTCGATAAGCTCCGAGCTCTTGCCCTCGTAGTTGTCCATGCACAGCTGGACGGCCAGTTCGCAGGTCTCGCGTTTGGCACCCTGACGGACGTACCAATCCATGGCGACCTCAGAGGGGCGATAAGCGAAGATGCCCCAGTCGGGCACGATGCCGAGGTACTTGTTGCCCGTCTTCTCAACATAGTCGGCGATCTCGCGCACGTACTGGCCGTGCAGGGGGATGGGGGCGTGGATTTCCTTACCGATGCGGATGTCGCACTCCTCTGCCACGGGCAGGGCCTCGATCATCACCTCGACCGGCGTGGTGGCCAGGGTGCGCACGTACTTGAAGCCGAGCTTCTTCGCCAGGCGGATATCCGACTTGAGCCGGTCGGCGCATTCCGAGATGCTCATCACGTGATCACGGAACTGCAGCACATCGCAAAAGACGTCCATGGCCACGGGCGTGGTGCCGTACTTCTCCATCCAGCCGAACCACTGGTCGAAGAACTCCTTGGGCGGGTTGGGGTACTTGCGCAGGCCCTGCTCGTCGAGGAGCTCGATGCCGTCGGCGCCGTACAGGTTGGTGCCCACCTCGCGAACCTGGCCCTCAAGGTCGAGCTGCTTGAAGAACTGCGTCTGCTGGTAGCTGTACAGAGAGACGCCGCGCTTGATCTGTGCCATTGTTTCTTCCTCCTCGCCTAGGGCTGAAGCGTGAGCTTGTAGCTGACGATGTTCTTGGTCTTGTCGGAACCGGCGCCACTGCCGGGCTCGGGCGGGCACTTGACCCACTCCTCGTCGGTGGGCAGGTAGCCGTAGGCGGCAAGGACCGACTGCTGGAACCTAATGGTATGCTCGCCGGGCTCGAGGCCGCCCGGCTTCTTCACATGAACGATGCCCTCGTCGTCGTAATCCCAGTGCTCCCACACGCAGGTTTTGATCTCCTCGAACGTGCGAGGCTCCTTACCGTTGACCTCGAACGTCTGGACATCACGCTTGTACTGGACACCGTCCACCTCGATGAAGTAGCCGTTGTGCAGCGAAAGGTACACGCCGCGGTAGTTCGCGTTACGCGCGGCAAACTGGAACCCCACCACGTTCCCATCGGCATCGACATCGTTTCTCAGGCTGTCGCTTCTAATAAGAAAGTTATCGAACATTGCTGGCCTCCTTATCTAACCCGCTGTTGCTGAGATAAGTGTGCGCTTTGACCGAAGATGGCTTTAACCTGCTTTTTGGCAGGTAAAAGCTTGAAATAAGGACAAGAACGTCCATTTGATATGTGTCGACCGATGCAGATGGCAAGAATTAGCATCGAAATTAGGATGTGGCCTCGCAGTCGACAATCCGGCCTGGTCGCAGGCGCCCCGGGCCATTGACCGCCGACCTGCCACAGTAAAGCCCCTCCCGCTCATCTGAACGGGAGGGGCTTGTTCTTGCTATGCGGTTATTGGTGTGAAGAGACGCGCCGAGCAGACCCTAGGCCTCGGGGCAGATCTTCTTGAAGAGCTCGACGACGTCCTCGAGGGAGGCG
>CAZEHG010000030.1:0-14262 GCA_964512475.1 uncultured Atopobium sp. | reverse complement strand
CCCGCCCCGGCGGCAAGGGCGCGCGCCGCGCTCCACGTTTTCTGCACATTTGGAGCGTCGCCATCTATAAGTCGGTCACCGCATGCTCTCACGCGCCAGCAAATAGAAAGCGCGCCCCGTCCGAGCGCGCGCTTCTTACACTTTATAGAAGAGCTCGTTGGTGACCATCGCCAGGGGCCCTATGTAGTCGATTTTCTCCGAGATCTCCGAAACCGCGACGTACTTATCGTCATAGGCGGGGTCATAGCATCTGCAGGCGGCGCGGAAACGCTGCAGCACCTGGGGCATGCCGAATATGTTGCCGTACACCACGAGCCGGTCGGGCGCCAGCATCGTAAGAATCGCTCCGGCAAGGTCCGCGAGCATTTCGATGCGCTCGTCGAGCACGCGCCACATCCCGTCATCCGCAAGCGCCATAAGGCGCGGCAGGTCGTGCACCGAGATGTTTTCCGGCCGACCACCGCAGGCTTCCCAAACCTTCGGCATGTTCTTCTCGCTGCACCCCGCCTGAATGGCCCTTACAAGGGAATGGCTGGACACCTTGGTCTCCAGGCAGCCGTGCCTACCGCAACGGCACGGTTCTCCGTCCATATCCACTCGCACATGACCGATCTCGGCGTTCTTGAAGGCATCGCTCTCGTAAATCTGGCCGTTGATGATGATGCAGGACCCGACGCCCGGCCCCCACTTGAGGAACACCAGGTTCTTCTGCGCACGGCCCATGCCATAGAGAAGCTCCGCCTGGGCGAACGCCTTGATGTTGTTCTCCACCAGGACCGGGCATTCAAAATACTCGCCCAGGCACGCCGCGACGGAGACGGGCTTATCCCAAATGCGGTAGGCGTGACGGCTGACGCCCCTTGCATGGTCGACGGGGCCGGGCACGGAGACGCCGACGCCCAGCAGCTGATTGCGACGGACGCCGGCCTCCCACATGAGCGCCTTGCCCACATCGGCGACCGCGCGAAGGAACTCCGCCGGATCGGCGTCGGAATCGGTCTGCACCTGCTTTTCTGCGCTGTGGCCGCCGCGCAGATCGCAGATGGTCACGCAAGTCGTCGGCGTCTCGATGCTGATGGCGAGCACGTAGCGGTACTCATAGTTGATGTCGACCAAGACCTTGCGGCGCCCGACTTTGTTGCTTTCCTTGACCTCGCCCAGCTCATACAGCACACCTTCCTGGATGAGGTCGGCGCACAGCGTGGTGACGCCAGAGGGGGTAAGCCCCAGGCCGGCCGCGATATCTTTCCGCGGAGTCGGCCCCGCATCGTTCAGAAGTCGCAGGATAGAGCTCTGGTTGCGAGCTTTCACATTGACCATATTGATGCTGTCGTACCCCATGGCGCCATCCGCTACCTTCAAGAACTACATAACATAGTTAACATAGCACAAGAAGCGCGACCTACCGGCACACCTCGACACCGAGCATCCGCCCGAGTTTCTCCAGCTCGGAAGCCACATTTCCGTATGCCACCACAAAATGCGGCTCCCAGCCTTCCTTTACGGTCGAGCACACGAGCTCCTTTGCGTCGCGGTCCGTCCTCACCACCACGGACGTTCCGTAAAACTGGCGAGGCTTGTCGAGGGCCTCTCCCTCCGCGATGAAGAAGCGGAACGATCCGTCCGGTTTACGCCCGACGCGGAACACCGTCACACGCTCACACGGTTCGCACCCGAAGTCCATGACCGGCCCGATTTTGCGGTTGGGGTGCACGCCCACCTGAGCCCCCGTGTCCTTCCTGGCCAGGCTGCACGCCGCCATCCCGCAGTGCCAGAACGTGACGCTTCCTTCGCGCTCGTCAAGAGAGACGGGGTCGCCGAAGAAGCACGCGGTGCCCGTGAGCCGCGAGCCGATGAACATCGAGAGGGCGCCGTACGAATCCGACTCGCAGCTCGCGGAGATTCCGTTGGCGTTCAGCAGCGACAGCACGCTGCACACCGGAGTGCCGAAATCCGTGAAGAAGTCGGGCCAGCAGCGCGAGCACACGGCCCCGATCTTATTGGCGCCGATATAAGACTTGTACGCCTTGTATAGGCGTGCGAAGTCGATGACGTTGTTCTCGGGGATGCCGTCTAGGCCCACGATGACGCTTCGCGCCTCTTCGAGCTCTTCCGTAATGTCGTCCACCCCATACGCCTTTGCCTTGTTGATGAGCTCGCGCGCCTCGATAGACTCGAGGGTGACGCCGAACGTGCTCATCATCTCGGCGTCGAGCGCGCGCCCGAAGCCGAAGCCCTGCGGCGTATGCCCGATAGCCAGCATCTTCAGCCGCTTGAGGTCGTAGCGAACCTTTGCCGCCCGGATAGCGGCGCCGACCTCGAGCACGACGTCCTTCTCGTCCGGGGCGCCGAACACGTACTCGAAGCTGTTCGGCCCGCGGAACGCGGCGATGGCGTTGCCTGCCGAGTAGGCGCCGGTCAGGCTGTTCAGGCGCAGGCGCGTGCCGTCAATCACCGGCTCGCGAAGCGTCCATAGGACGATTGGGCAAGAAGTGCGCCTGAGCACCTCGCTGGCATACGCAGCGTTTGCGAAGGTAACGTTCTGCAGGACGATCAGGTCGGGATCGACGGTCTCGAGGTACGCGTCGAGGTCCTCAATGGTAAGGAGCATCTTGTCCGGAACCGCGCAGTCCGTGCTCAGCCCCTTGAGCATCTCGACGCTGCGGTCGAACTGCTCCTGAGCGCTCTCCAGATGAAACGTTCCCACGCCGATCGGCACGTAAGCGACTTGGAATGCCATGATGGCCCCTCTCCAAAGATGAATGAGAAGTACTTATTTGACAAGAAGCGACAGGCCCGAGACGAGCAGGAGGACGTACGTCAGCCTCATGAACAGCTCCTGGCTCATGCGCGCGTAGAGCTTGGTGCCCACAAACATGCCCGCCGCCAAGAACGGCACGCTGACGGCACCGACGCCGATGGTAGGGAGCGTCCAGAGCCCCGCCTGGATATCTGTGGCAAGAATCAGCCCGTTCAGGAAGATCCACACAGCAGAAATAGTGACGCGGAACGCCGTCTTGTCCGGAACCCGCCGCGCCAGATAGCCGATAAGGAGCGGGCCGCCGCACACGAACAGGCCGTGGACGACGCCGGCGGCGAGCAGCAGCGCATAAGACGCCGCCCCGGGCGCGGGCGACGCGGCTCCGTCAGGCGCGCACGCAGGGCCCTCGTCCCCCTCGCCTGCTCGGCGCGCGGCGAGAAACACCTTATAGATGCCCCGCACCGAGAGGACGACCACGAACACGCCGAGCAGCTTGTAGAGAACCTGCTCGCGTCCCGCGAAGCACCCGCGCACGAACCCGGCGGCGACGATTCCCGCGGCCATCACCGCCACTATGCGGACGAGCTCGCGCACGCGCACGTGGCGATAAGCGCCCGCCAGCACATAGACCCCGGACAGCAGCCCCAATAGATTCAGCACGGGCTTGGCGACGTCGTAGCCCACCAACATGAGAGAGGGCGGCATCGCGAGGATGGTCCCCGCGAAGCCGGTGATGCCCTGAATCACATTCGCGGCGAAGACGACGGCATAGAAAAGAATCCGCGACAGCACGGCTACTTCACCGAGCTCCCGAAGCGCGCGCGGATGCCCTCGAACAGCTCGGACCATGCAGAGCCCCTACGGTAGAACACCGGCGCCATGCCCAGCGGGGCCGGCACGGTGCAGGTCCCGCGGCCGAATTCCTCGCCGGTCCACAGGTGAATCCAGCTGTCCGAGGGCAGGTAGGCCTCCCACTTGGAGACGTCGGCCTTCCACACGGGCGCCACCAGCAGGTCAGGACCGTAGAGATACTCGAATTGCTGGCTGTAGCTCTCGGGGTCGTCCTCGTAGTGCAGGAACAGCGGACGCTGAACTGGTGTGCCCTTGGCAGCGTTCTCTGCCACCAGGGCCTTTGTGTACGGGGCAAGGGCCACGTAGATGTCCACTAGGCGGGCAAGCCGCTCCATGCAGTCGTCATCGTCGTAGTACTGGAAGTTGGTGTCCGGGCGGTTGCCCTCGTGCGTGCGCATGACCGGCATGAAGGCGCCCATCTCGGCCCAGCGGAGAAACACCTCTTTGGTCCTGCAGTTATCGAAGAGCGAGGTATAGCCGCCGATATCGCTGTGGGTGAGTCCACAGCCGGACATGCCCGCCGAGAGCGCGGCGCAGATCACCGTGCACAGGCCGTCATGCCGGCTGAAGTCGACGCTCTGGTCGCCCGCCCACAGCAGCGTGCAGTATTTCTGGCTGCCCGATCCGCCCGCGCGCATGAAGTACACGGCCTCGCCCAGCTTACCCGTCTCTTTAAGCGCGTCGTAGTTGCACTGCGCCCAGCGGACTGGCCAGCGATTGTGCTCGATCATGGGGCTCACGCCGTTGGCGAGCACCAGGTCGTCCGTAGGAAGATACTCGCCGAAGTCAGCCATCCATCCGTCGATGCCGATGTCCAGGACGCGCTTCTTTATGATCTCGTCCTTGAACCACTCATAGGCCTCGGGCTTGGTGAAGTCCACCACGCCGCAGTCAAACTCGCCGAAATCAACCAGGTAGTCGGACCCGTCGCCCTTCTTTGCGAACATGTCGAGCCGCCTGCCCTCTTGATAGAGCTTTCCGTCGTTTACCAGGTAGGGGTTGAGATACGCGAGGAAGCGGATGCCGCGCTCATGCAGCTCGGCGATTCTCGCCGGCAGGTCGGGATACATATCGTCGTTGTAGCGCCAATCCCACTGCAGGCGCTTGCCGAAGCTCGTCACGCGCTTGCCGCACCAATCCTGGCACCACACGCCGGAGACCTTGATTCCCTTGGCGATGCTCCTGTCCACGATTCCGAAGCTGCGCTCATCGCCGCCCTGGGCGCCGATGATCAGCCCGTTGTAGACCCATTCAGGCAGCTCTGGCTGGCGGCCGAGGAACGCCGTGAGCTTCTCGAGAAGGTCGATGAAGGTGGGCGCGCCCTCGAGGCGAATCGAGGACGGCACCGCCCACATCTGCAACTCGTGGTAATCGTCTGCGCGGAAGTCGAAGTCTCCGTACGCCGTGCAATCCATGTGCAGGTAATAGTGGCGGCTCGAGACGAACGTAGGCTCCGGGGAATTGGTGTTGTAGTAATCGCCGCCCGCCCCGCCGTTCTCGACGTCGCTGCGCCAGGTGACGTACGTGGTCTTGTCGCGTCCCACGCCCGGCTCGCTCGTCCAGAGCGGAAAATGCCTGCCGCGCAGGTCGAAGTAGCTCATCTGCTCGCCGCACCCGTACACATGCTCGTCCGCCGCCGCCTCCACGCGCAGCCAGAAGCGGTTGATCCCCTCCTTGCACCAGACGGGCGAGAGCGTGACGGCGCCGTCCTTCTCCTCTGCGAGCAGGTGAAGCTGGTCGCCCAAGTTCAGGAGGACGCCGTCGCCGCTCTGTTCCGCCGACACCAGCCGCAGGGCAACGCGCTCCATCACGTGGTCCTCGATCTTGAAGTTGCCGCGGTACATGTCCACGGTCTCCTCGCCGTAGCCCACGTAGACCATGGGCGTCTCGGCGTCGGCGCGCAGCAGCACATCGTCGCCATGCTTTACCGTGAACATCCGGTCGGTGAAGATCAGCTTCATGTCCATACTCCTTGATATGCCTTGCGCTCCCGGCAACAGCCTAGTAGCGCAGCTCCTTATTCTCGCCTCGCAGCCCCGGGTGCGCGCCCTGGCGGATGAGCGGCTCGCGATCAGGATGCGCGATCACCCATTTGTTCCGCTGCAGCAGCAGGGCGCCCTCCGGATCGCTCGATCGCCGCTTGCGCTCGAGCGGCGTGTTCGTGCCACGGGGAAGAATCACGGCGACCTTGAAACCGTCGTCGTATGCACGGCACGGCGAGAGGTGCAGGGTGGTCTGGTACATCTCTATCGCGGTACCGGCGGGCACGGCGAACACGGTCGCGTCCTCGAACGAGTATCCGTTGTCCTCAATCTGCCAGGTATGCCCCAGGATGAGCATGCAGTCGGAGGCGGCCACATTGACCTCGCTGCCCTTGTGATACTCGAAGCCGTTCCATGTGGTGTTTCGTCCGTTGCAATACCCCACTTGAATGGGCATGCCGCCGTAGAGCTCGGCCTGGACCTCCGCCACAACGGGGAGCTCCTCGAGCTCCGGGGCCGAGGCGACGTAGACATTTCCCTCACGCGGAATCTCGGTCACGCGCACCAGGCACTCGAGCAGATCGTCGAATTCGAACCCTGTCACGACGCGCCCGTACGAGGCGAACTCGTCATCGAACACGCTCAGCACGGGGACATCGTTCGCGGCGTTCAGCCGCTCCAAAAGCGTGGGCATCTTCCTCGGCCGCCCTCAGTGACCGCGCACGATCTTGAAGGTCGAGCGCCAGTCGTCGCCGCCCAGGCCCTCTTCGAGCGCCTTCTCGTATACCTTCTGGACGTTCGCCTCGCCCGGCATGGGGAAGCCCACCTCCTGCGCCAGGCGCATGCAGATGCCCACGTCCTTGGCAGCGTTCGCCAGCGAGAACGCCGTTGAGTAATCCCCGGCCTCGAGCTTCTGCCACTGGCCGTCCAGGTAGAAGTTCTGGCCGCCGCCGTACGAGATGGCGGTCGCGTAGTCGGCCACGGAAATGCCGTTGAGCTGCGCGAGCGACAAAGTCTCGTTCACGCCGTTCTGGATCTGGGTCACCAACGCGTTGTGGCAGATCTTCATGACCAGGCCCGCGCCGTTGCCGCCCATGCGGATGATGTTCTTGCCCATATAGGCGAGCACGGGCAGCATCGCTTCGCATGTCTTCTCATCGCCGCCCATATAGATGCCCAGCTCTCCGGCAATAGCGGCGGGCTTACTCTTTACCACCGGCGCGTCCATGAACTCCGCGCCCGTCGCCTTGACCTGTTCGCTGATCTCGACCGAGACGCTCGGGTCGATGGTCGACATGTCGATGCAGGTCTTACCCTCGCAGAGCGCCGGCATAACGGCTTCGTACACACTGCGCGAATGCTCGGACTTGGGCACCATCGAGATGATGACGTCGGACTTCTCCGCGAGCTCGAGGGAGCTCCTGCAGCCGACGGCTCCCACGGCGACGAGCCTCGCCACCTTCTCCAGCGAGAAGTCGAAGCAGTACACGACGTCGTCGTGCTTCTTGACGATGTTCTCGCACATGGACTCGCCCATGATGCCGAGGCCGATGAATCCAATCTTCATATCGTTCAGACCTTTCGTGCGTTGGTTGCCTACATCCTCGCGCTTACTCGGTGGCGGTGTTGTCCCACGCGTTGATGAACGTGCCGATGCCCTGGTTGGTGAACGCATGCTTCATGGCATCCTGGTACACCGCGAGGCCCGTGGTCACGATGTCGGCGCCGGACACCGCGCAGTCGACGATCTGCTTGGGCGTCCGCACGGCGGCGCAGATAATCTGCGTCTTGCCGTAGTAGCCGTAGTTCTTGTAGATGTCCACGATGTCCTTGATGTAGCCGCGGCAATCCTCGCCGTTGGCCTCCTTCCAGCCGATGAACGGCGAGACGAACAACGAGCCGTACTTGCCGGGGAAGATGGCCTGGGAAGCGCTGAACACGAGCGTGACATTCGTGCGAATGCCCTGCTTCTCCAGCTTGCGCGCTGCGGTAAGGCCTGCTTCCGTGCAGGGGATCTTGATAACGAAGTTGTCCGACAGCGCGCTGACCTTCTTTGCGGCCTCGATGATGGCGTCCGCGTCGTCCAGGTGCGGGTTGACCTCAACGGAGACGGGGAACTTCTCGTAACCCTCGAGGCCTTCTTCCTTGATCCAATCCGCGATGTCGCTGATGGCGGTCAGGAACGGCTTGCCGCTCAGCATGATGTGACGGGGATTGGTCGTGACGCCGTCGATGCCGAAGGTGTTGTAGGCATACTTGATTTCGTCGAGCTTGGCGCTGTCGAGGAAGTACTTCATGGTTCTTCTCCTTTGATTTGAAGCTGGTTTCTTTTAGTTCTGATCAGATCTAGAGCTGTAGCCATATTGGATATCTGTGCTATTCCTCCATTCTGACAGCTTTTATTTTGTTGATACGTAGCTCGTATCTTTAGGGCTAAACATATACCGCCCAGCTGGAAAGAAACGCTTCCTCCATGAGCGGCCTATTCCCTCATCCCGCCGGCGATATCGGCAAGCAGCCCGTCGTCCGAGAGGCTCTTTTCCTCCGAGTCGCGCCCGAGCTTCTTCGCGACTTCCCTCATCTTCTTCCCGTCGAGGTTGTAGATAATCCCCATGGAGATAAAGATGATCACGGCACCGGCCAAAAGATACAGCGCTGCGAGGTTCTTCACGTTGAGGCCGACCTCAACCGCCTGCTGAGCCACCGAGAGCGTCTCGTCATAACCCGTCCAGCTAAGGGCGACGCCCAGCAGGGCCGCTCCCAGACCGCTGCCGATCTTGCGGAACAAGGTGACGCAGGAGTACACGGAACCTTCCTCGCGACGCCCGGTGACCGACTCCATATAGTCGATGCAGTCCGAGATGAGCGCCCACACCAGCATGACGAACGCGCCTTGCAGGATACCGATAAGGAACTGACACACTACCCAGCTGATGGGGCTGGTCATGGGACTGACGATCATATACACGGTGAGCGCGATAATGGGAATGAACGGGACCGAGCACAGGAACTTGCGGTCAAAGCGGGCCGACAGCGGCCGGATGATGACCATGGTCAGGATCTGGGCGGCATACGAGAGCAGCATGGTCACGCTAATCCAGGTGGTGTCCTTGTAATAAAGCATGAAGACGTACTGGTTGGTGCTGCCGTTCGACTGCATGAACATAAGCAGGGCAACGCTTGCGAGAATAAGTCCGACCATCGGGCGAGTCTTCATGCAGCTAACGAAAGTGCGGAAGAAGTGCGGGCGCTCCTCCTCAGATTCACCCTCCTCCTCCACGTGGACCACTCGCTCGGTGCAAAGACGCACGGTGCCTTGCAAGCAAACCCACCCGAACATCGCCATCACGACGGCCGTCCACAAGAAGCGCTCGGGAATCGGGTCGCCGGTCGCGCTGTTATACAGAACAAGCGGGAGAATTACGCCTGCGGGGACATTTCCCAGAAGACTGCCGAGCGAACGATACTTGGAAAGGTCGGCGCGGTCGAGCTCGTCAATCGTTATAGCGGACGCCATAGAGCCATACGGCACATTCACGATGGTGTAGCACATGTCCCAGAGAACATACGACACAACGCAGGCAACAAGACGAAGTGCATACGGCGCGTTCTCAAGCGGAGCGAACATAAAAATCGTGACCGCGGTAAGAAGGAAACTGCCGTAAAAGACCCACGGCTTGAACTTGTCCTTCCCACTCTTGGGGCGAATCTTGTCGGTAAGAGAACCGATCAGCGGGTCGTTAACTCCATCCCAGATTTTAGTTAGCAGAATCAATAAACCATAATGAGCTGGGTTAATTCCAAGCACGGTGACGTAGTACACCATGAAGAACGAGCTCTGCATAACAAAGGACAGGTTACAGCCGAAGTCACCGAGAGCGTAGCCGATCTTGTCTTTCCAACCAAACTTCGGCACATCGGTTCTCACTTGGATTTGAGCCATCTATTCCACCTTTCAACAGGTAGTTCTTTGAGATAGATCTTCTTCTGAAGCGGACATTGGCCGCCCCAATAAGCAGTACGCGGTTCTTGCCTCCAATCAACAGCAGAGAAAATCGCAGAGCTTGATTGAAAGTAAAGCTCCGTCGGCGCCATGACGGTTCTAGCTAACTCAAATGCTCAAATAATTGTTTCGTGCTTTGAATCATTTATAACGCTTAACTAATACTGGTTCAACCCCTTAGAAAGGAAGCGCCGGTGAGCGTCACAAATTAAGAGGTGTACGGCTATAGAAGCATCCATAAGGACAAACAGCCCGGCTCATTAAAGTTTCAGGAGCCTTCCGAACCCGGGAGGCGCGCGGAAATCAAAGAGGAGCCGCGCACCCGGCCGGGTGAACGGCTCCTCAAATCAGTCGCTGCTCGTCTTATAGAAGGACAGGCCCGCTGGAGATCAGTTCCCTTGCCGCGTCGAGAAGCGCGTCCCGTGCGGCGGAATCAGCCGCCTCAGCGTAGATGCGGACAATCGGCTCCGTCCTTGCTTGGCGCACAAGGACCCAGGACCCGTCCTCGAAATTGAGGCGCATCCCGTCGGCGTGGCTTACCTCAACGGGCTTCTTTCCAGCGAGCTCGGCGGGGTTGAAGCCGGGCAGAACATTGCGCAGAGCCTGGGCCGACGCCGAGTCGATGCGGATATCCCTCCGCGACCAGCACGAACGGCCGAGCGTCCGCTCTTGCCTCTCGATGAGGGAGGAAAGCGGCTCGCCCTTCTTGCAGAAACTCTCAATCGCAAGCAGCGTTGCGTAGATGCCGTCGCGCTCGGGGAGGTGCGAGGGCACGCAGATGCCTCCGTACTCCTCCGCGCCGAGAAGGACATCGCCCTCGGCCATCTCGTCATAGATATAGGTGAATCCGACCGAAACCGGCGTGTGAAGAAGCCCGAGTGCTTCCGCTTGGCGCTCGATGAGCACGGAGGAGGTGAGCGTGGTCACGACGCGGTCCTGCTCGGCGCCCCTCTCGACAAGGGCGGAGAGCACGAACGGAACGAACTCGCGCACTGTGAGCAGCCGGCCCTTCTCGTCGACGATGCCTGCTCGGTCCGCGTCGCAGTCGAAGGCGAGGCCGAGGTCAGCGCCCTCCAAAAGAACGGTTTGCTCGCACTCGTCGACCCACGGCTCGGTGGGAGACGGGTGGATGCCACCAAAGTCGCCAAGGCTCTTACGGTGAATCTCAACGACCTCGCAGCCGCAGCGGCGCAGCAGCCCCGCGACGACTTCGGCAGCCGCGCCGTACATGGAGTCGACGACGACCTTCGGTGCGCGGGCAGATATGGCCGCGCGATCGACGTGGTCGACAAGGTCGTCGCAATAAGCGTCCACGACGTTGCAGGGCTCGATTTCCCCACGCTGGACAGGAGCTTGCGCGGGAATGGCCTTCTCGGCCTCGTCGAGGAACTCCCGCGAGCACGGGCCGCCGTCCTCGGCGCGCACGATGAGGCCGCCGTATTCGCAGGAAAGCTCACTTGCCGTCACCACGACGGCACCGACCGACTCCTCGTCGTGGGCACAGGCCCAGGCAACCGCCGGGGTCGGCGCGGGGGCGTCCGACAACTTGGCCCGAAGCCCATAGAGGGCAAGAACCCCCGCGACATCCTCTGCGATTTCCCGCGAGCCTCGCCTCGTATCGAACCCAACGTAGACGACGGCGGCCTCGCGGCGATCCGCCCAAAGAACGCCGAGCGCGTCGGCCACCCTCACGGCGTTCTCGCGCGTGAATCCGTCGTCGTAGCGGGCTTTCCACCCATCGTTGCCGAAGCGAATCATCTCGGCACGTCTATCCAAAAACTGAACACCCCGCGAAGTTGGGCCGGCAACTACTTCACACCGGCGCTGTTATGCAATGCTCACACCCTGTTTTTCGAGGTAGGCGATAAGTCGCGTCATGGTATCTGCGGACAGCACGTGCTCCATGTGACACGCCTCCTCGTCGGCGACCTGCGGATCGACGCCCAAATCCGTCTCGAGGAACGCGCGCAGGGCCCGGTGTGAGCGCCACACGATCTTGGCGTACTTCTCGCCCTCCTCGGTGAGCGTCACGCGACCGTAACGGTTCTGCACGACCATGCCCATGTCCTTGAGCTGATTGAGCGCCTTGTTCACGCTCGCTTTGGAGACCTCGAGCTGCTCAGCGACGTCAACGGATCGGACCGACCGGTCCTCCTCCCCGCCCTCGAGCGAGAGGCGGTAGATGGACTCGAGGTAATCCTCGCCGGCACGGGTGAGGGAGTGGTCTTCACTGGAGTTGCTAATCATACGAGTACCGTTTCCAAACGCAAAGGGCCTACCTAGCCAACTATACCCCGATGAACATCAGAGACCGCAGCCTAAATCGGGCAGCGTCACTCGCTCGGCACGGGCGCCCAGCGAGACGAGCTTCTCGACGAACCGCTCATAGCCGCGGTCGATGTGATGGACGGCCGAGACGGTCGTCTCGCCGTCAGCGACGAGACCAGCCATGACGAGGGCCGCGCCGCCGCGAAGGTCGGGAGACTTGACCTGGGCACCCGAGAAGCCCTCGACGCCGTGGACAATGGCGTGGTGGCCCTCGATCACGATATCGGCGCCCATGCGGGAAAGCTCGCTCGCAAGCATGAAGCGGTTCTCGAAGACGTTCTCGGTGATGATGCACGAGCCGTCGCACAGGGCGAGAAGCGCCATGGTCTGCGCCTGCATGTCGGTCGGGAAACCGGGAAACGGCAGCGTCTGGATATCGGTGGGGTGGATAGGCCCTTCTCGCCAGCAGGTGCACTCACGCTGGCCGCGCTCGATGCGAAGGCCCATCTGCTCATACTTCTTGAGCACAAGGCCAAGGTGGAGCGGCTCGAAGCCCTTGACCGTCACCGGCTCGCCGCACAGGCCGCCGATGGCCAGGAACGTGCCCGCCTCGATGCGGTCGCCGACGACGGCGTGGGTGACGGGGTGCAGCTCGGAGACGCCGTTGATCTCGATGACCGGCGAGCCGGCACCCTTGATGTCTGCGCCCATCTCGTTGAGGAGATTGGCAAGATCGACGATCTCAGGCTCGCGGGCCGCGTTGTCGATGGTCGTGGTTCCCTCAGCGAACACCGAGGCCATCATGAGGTTCTCGGTCGCGCCGACGCTCGCGAAGGCGAGGGTCACGGTCGCGCCCTTGAGGCCCCGCGGGACGCTGGCGTGGATATTGCCGTGATCGATCTTGAACTCGACGCCGAGGGCCTCAAGGCCCAGGATGTGCATGTCGATCTTTCGAGCGCCGATGTTGCAGCCGCCCGGCATGGCGACGATGGCCTTGCCGAAGCGCGAAAGAAGCGGGCCCAGCACCGCAGTGGAGGCCCGCATCTGGACGACGAGGTCGTAGGGCGTCTCCCACGACTCGACATCGGTAGTATCGATTTTTAACTCGTGCTCGTTGACGACCTCGATGGTCGCGCCGAGGTTCTTGAGCACCTTGCCCATAACGTGGACGTCTGAGATGTTCGGGACGTTGGTAAGGGTGCTCACGCCCTTGGCCATAAGCGTCGCGGCCATGAGTTTGAGAGCGGAATTCTTTGCGCCCTCTACGGTTACCTCACCCTGTATCGGGTGCCCGCCCCAGACCTTGATGACGTCCATGAACCCTCCGAATCCGCTGAAACCAATCGCTAGCTCTCCACGGCTTGCTTCAACAGAAGGTTACACCAATTGATTTTGTTCTCGTAGTATGCGCGTCGGTGATCACCCTCCGCGCACTTGTCGAGAAGGTCGATGGACTCGTCGCGGGTCCGGCGGACGACGTCGACGTCGATGTCGTCCGTGCGGCGGGCGTGCTCGGCCAGGATGATGACCTGGTCGTGGTCGATCTCGGCGTAGCCGCCGGAGACGACGACATCGCGGTTGCCACCGCCCTCGGCCTCGATGAGCTTCATGCGGACGACGCCGTCGCCGAGGGCGACGATCTCGGCGGCGTGGCCGGGATAGACGCCGAGCTCGCCGGCGTAGGTCACGAGGACGAGGCTGGCCGCCGGGCCCTCATAGAGGGCCCGGTCGGGGCGCACGAACTGTACGTTCAGCTCAGCCATTGTCTACCTAGTTCTTCGAGTCGTCGGAAACCATCTGGGCGGCGCGGGCGCGGACGTCATCGATGGTGCCGGCGTAACGGAAAGCCTGCTCAGGAAGGTCGTCGCACTTGCCGTCGACGATCTCGGCGAAGGAACGGACGGTGTCCTGGATGGTGCAGTAGCAGCCGGGGTTGCCGGTGAACTTCTCGGCGACGTGGAACGACTGCGAGAGGAACTGCTGGATCTTACGAGCGCGGGCAACGACGTTCTGCTGCTCCTCGGAGAGCTCGTCCATACCAAGAATGGCGATGATGTCCTGGAGGTCGGAGTACTCCTGCAGGGTCTCCTGGACGGCCATGGCCACGCGGTAGTGCTCCTCGCCGACGATGCTCGGGTCCAGAGCGGAGCTCGAGGAAGCCAGCGGGTCGACGGCCGGGTAGATGCCGAGCTCGGTAATGGAGCGCGACAGGACCGTGGTGGCGTCGAGGTGCGTGAACGTGGTGGCGGGCGCCGGGTCGGTCAGGTCGTCGGCGGGGACGTAGACGGCCTGAACGGAGGTGATGGAGCCCTCCTTGGTCGAGGTGATGCGCTCCTGCAGCTCGCCCATCTCGGTGGCCAGCGTGGGCTGGTAGCCGACGGCGGACGGGATGCGGC
>CAZEHG010000029.1:0-14434 GCA_964512475.1 uncultured Atopobium sp. | reverse complement strand
GGGCGATCTTCTGGACGTCGACGTAGGCCTCGGTGCGGACCTCGCCGGCGACGACCACGGTGCCGGTGGTGGTAAAGGTCTCCACGGCGCAGCGGACGTTATCGAGCTTGGCGGGCACGCCGCCGGGGGCCACGTAGCCCTCGGCCTCAAGCTCCGCCTCCTTGGCAAGAATAGCGTCCAGGATCGCGTCGCTCACCTGGTCGCAGATTTTGTCGGGGTGCCCTTCGGTAACGCTCTCGGAGGTAAACAGGTAGTTCTTGTGTGACATGCCTAAGACTTCCTTTCACTTGCTGTCACTATCCGAAGCCGGGCAGGTCAGGCACCCGGCCCATCGACATATTGGGGCGAAAAAAGAAACGCCGCCGCGCTCCCCCTTACGCCGCGCCCGGCACGTTCGCCGAGAGCGCCTCGCGGGCCCTGTCCGTGCCCAAGCCGTCGATCATGAGCCCGACCAGCTGATGGGAGAACTCCTCGGGGTCCTGGAGATCCTCCTCGTCGCGGTTCTCGAAGATGGCGAACGTGAAGGCACCGGCGATGGAGATGGCGCACAGCCTCGAGTTCACCTCGGGGCGCGCGAGCCCCTCGGCCTTCGCGCGGTCGATCTGGGCCGCGAAGATGTTGATGAGGCGCGTGAGCTTGCCCTCCACGGTCGGCAGGACCGCCTTCTTCGCGCTGATGAGCTCGCGCGTGACGGCCAGCGCCAGGGGGCTGCGGGGCCGCATGCTCGTGGCCAGGACCTCGGCGAGGCCGGTGATGGAGACCATCGAGGAGGGGGCGTCGGCGACGACCGACTCGATGCGCGAGACGAGCGTGTCGACCTCGCGGTCGAAGATGGCCTGCACGAGCGCGTCCTTATCGGCGAAGTAATAGTAGAGAGAGCCCTTGGACATCTTGCAGCGGGTGGAGACCTCGCTCATCTGGAAGTCGGTGCCGTTGTGCTCGATCATGAGCTCGGTCGCGGCGACCATGATCTTCTCGCGTGTGGCCGCGCTCTTGCGCGTCTTCGTGTCCGAGCGCATGCGAACCGCCGCGGCGGCGTCGGCCTTGGCGGCGCGAACGCGGCGCACGCCCTTCTCTATGTCGGCCGCCATGGTGCGGTCGTTCAAAATGCCCATGCTTCAGGCTCCCCTCGTCATTCGCATGGATTCTAGCATCGGAATGATATCGTCAAAATGATTTTTGAGCAGTTTTCAAAAAAGTTGAACACCGAACCGCCTACAGTACATCGACTTTGGATACATTCATATCTTGGAAAAACGCACCCGCGGAGCCGCCCATAGGCGGAACCGCACGATTCATGCGGAAAGAGGAAGTTTTGCGCAAAGCCTGGCAGATTTTCGTACGCGACATCAAGCGACTGGCAAAGAACCCGGTCGCCGTCGTCGTGACCATCGGCGTGGCCATCATCCCCTCGCTCTACGCCTGGTTCAACATCCTGGCCAACTGGGACCCCTACGAGAACACCTCGACGGTGCCCATCGCCGTGGTCGTCGAGGACCAGGGCGCCGAGGTCGGGGACATGGGCCAGGTCAACGCCGGCGACATGATCCGCGAGAAGCTCGAGGAGAACACCCAGCTCGGATGGCAGTTCGTCGACTCCGAGGACGACGCCGTGGAGGGCGTGCGCGCGGGCACCTACTACGCCGCCTTCATCGTGCCCGAGGACTTCACCCAGAGCCTCGCCGACGTGCTCGACGGCGACACCGACAAAGCCCACATCGCCTACTACGTCAACGAGAAGGCCAACGCCGTCGCCCCGAAGGTCACCGACACCGGCTCGACCACCATCGAGAACCAGATCGCCAACGAGTTCGTCGACGTGGTGGGCAAGACCGTGACCGAGAAGCTCACCGCGTTCGCCGGCGGCGCCGCCGACAGCATCGACGGCGCGCGCGACACCGTGGCCGCCGACCTCACGGACGCCTCCGCCAAGCTCGGCGAGCTCGCCGACGGCATCGACGGCGCGCAGGGGACCATCTCCTCGGCGCGCGCGACCGTCTCGACCGCACGCGGGACGCTCTCGGACGTCTCGGCCAAGGCGTCAGGCCTCGGCAACGGCCTGTCGGGCGCGCTCGACGACCTCGCGGGCACGCGCTCCAAGGCCACGGCGCTCTCCGCTCAGCTCAACTCCGCGCTCGCCTCCGCCAACGCGACCGTGAGCGGCATCTCTTCCCAGGCCAACTACAACGTCGGCGTCCTCGCCGGCGACGTGGGCTGGGCGCAGGGCCGGCTCGACGCGGCCATCGCCCAGGTCCGCGCGCTCGACGGCGCCACCACGAGCGTCCAGGCGAGCCTCGAGAAGATCCGCACCTACACGCTCACCATCGCGGGCAACGAGTACGCCACGCAGCTCTCCGACAAGGTGACGGCCGACCTCGAGGTCGTCACGGAGCTCTCCGACGCGCAGAAGGAGGCCCTCGACAAGCTCAAGGCCGTCTCCGACAAGCTCAAGGGCGCGACCGACGACGTCACCGGCCTCTCCAGCTCGGTGAACGACGCCGTCCAGGGGACCTCGTCGGCCCTCACGGACCTGCAGACCTCGCTCGCGCAGACCACGATGCCGCAGCTCAACGAGGCCCTCGACGGCTTCTCCAACACCGGCGGCAAGCTCGTGGGGACCGCCTCCAGCCTGCCCGCGCTCCTCACCCAGGCCGACGGCACGCTCGCCGAGCTCGACGCCATCCTCGAGCAGTGCTCGGCCACGCTCTCCTCCACCGCCGACTCCGTGCGCACCGGCGCAGACAAGATCTCCGGCATCGCCTCCGACGTGGCGGCCGTCGAGTCCGCCGAGAGCTTCGAGGGGATCAAGGACGTCCTCGGCCTCGACGCCGAGAGCGTGGGCGACTTCCTGGGCTCCCCCGCCCAGCTCGTGAACATGTCCGTCTACCCCGTCGAGAACTACGGCAGCGGCGTGGCGCCCTTCTACACGAACCTCGCCCTGTGGGTCGGCGGCTTCGTCCTCGTCGCCATCTACAAGCTCGAGGTCGACCGTGAGGAGATCGGCGACTACAAGCCCTGGCAGGGCTTCTTCGGCCGCTGGCTGCTGCTCAACCTTATCGGCCAGGTCCAGGCCATCATCTGCTGCGTGGGCGACATCTGCCTCGGCATCCAGTGCGTGAGCCCGGTCGCCTTCGTCTTCGCCGGCATGGTCGAGAGCTTCGTCTATGTCTTTTTCATCTACGCGCTCTCCATCGCCTTCAAGCACATCGGCAAGGCGCTGGGCGTGCTTCTCGTCGTGCTCCAGATCCCGGGCGCCTCGGGCACCTACCCCATCGAGATGCAGCCGGACTTCTTCCGCGCGCTCAACCCGTGGCTGCCCTTCACCTACGGCATCAACGCCATGCGCGAGGCCATCGCGGGCTTCTACGGCAACTACTACGCGCACAACCTCCTCGTGCTGCTCGTCTACCTCATCCCCGCGCTGCTCATCGGTGTGACGGCCCGCCGCCACCTGCTGAACATCAACAACCTCTTCGACCGCAAGCTCGGCGAGACGGACATGATGGTCACCGAGCGCACGGGCATGAAGAGCCACTTCCGCCTGGCCACCCTGGTCAAGGCCATCATGGACTCGGAGAACTACCGCGACACGTTCCTGGCCACGGCGGCCTCCTTCGAGCTCAAGTACCCGGTCCTCGTGCGCCGCGGCTTCGCCGCCCTCGTGGCCGTGCCGCTTGTGCTCCTTGCCCTCATGTTCGCCACCGAGGCCAAGTTCGCCATGCTCGTGCTCTGGATCCTCTCGCTCGTGATCATCTGCACCTTCCTGATCGTGGTCGAGTACCTGCACAACCGCATCGGCGAGAAGACCGAGCTCTCCAACATGGGCCAGGAGGAGCTCTACGGCATGCTCGACGACGAGCTCAAGGAGGAGCTGCTCGCCTTCGCGCCCATCGAGAAGATGCGCCTCGAGCGGGGCCGCGCCATGAGCCTCGGTTCCAAGAAGGGAGGCGATGAGTGATGCAGCGCTTCTTCGCATTCGTAAAGAGGGACGCCAAGCACGTCTTCGCCAACGTCATCAGCCTCGTCGTGTGCGTGGGCATGATCGTGGTCCCGAGCTTCTACGCATGGTTCAACATCGCGGGGTCCTGGGACCCTTACGGCAACACGAAGAACCTCAAGGTCGCCGTGGCCAACTCCGACGCCGGCTACACCGGCGAGCTGCTCCCTGTAACGCTCAACATGGGCGAGCGCATGACCTCGTCGCTTCTGGAGTCGACCTCCATCGGCTACACCGTGACGAGCGAGGAGGACGCCATCGAGGGCGTCTACAGCGGCGAGTACTACGCGGCCATCGTCTTCCCCGAGGACTTCACCACCGACATGATGAGCGTGCTGTCCTCCGACCCCACCAAGCCCGAGGTGCTCTTCTACCAGAACGAGAAGGCCAACGCCATCGCCGAGATCGTGACGAACAAGGCCTCGACCGCGGTCCAGCAGGACATCGACTCGAGCTTCGCCGAGTCCGTGACGAGCGTGGGCGCGGGCGTGCTCGAGGAGCTCACCGACTACCTGGACGACGACCAGCTCTCCGAGTTCACCGGCAAGCTGAGCGATGCCGTGTCCGACGCGCAGAAGGGCCTCACTGACGCCGCCTCCTCAACAAGGGGCTTCTCGTCCATCCTCGCCTCCACCGAGTCCCTGCTCTCCGGCGGGGTCGGCGGCTCCTCGAGCTCGCTTTCCTCCACCGCCGAGGTGGGAGACGCGCTGCGCGACACCGCGGGCAACGTGCGCACGCTCGGCTCGGCCGTCGACAGCGCGACGAGCGCCGTCAACGACTGCCTGTCCAAGAGCTCCGACAGCATGGACGGCGTGAAGAGCTCCATCGACGACGCCTTCGACAAGGCGAGCGGCGCCGGCGAGAAGTTCAGCGCCGGGCTCGAGGACGCCGCGAGCGTCGTCGACGGCCAAGTGGCCGAGCTCGACAAGCTGCTCGAGGCGCTCGACGGCACCGACACCCTGGCCAAGACCTGGGTCGAGACCTGGGACAACGACCCCGACCCCGAGTTCTCCGGCCACATCGGCGTCTCCAAGGAGGAGGTGACCACGCTCGAGGTCACGGTCAAGGGCATGAACGACAGCGTGACGACCCTGCGCGACTCGCTCTCTGAGCTCGCCGCCAAGCTCCGCGAGACCGCGGGCGACCTGGGCAGCGCCTCGAGCGACGCCGCAAGCGCCAAGTCCCAGATCGAGGCCCTTATCGACGACGCGAAGTCGCAGATCTCCGGCATCCAGGGCGACTACGAGGGCGACCTCAAGTCGAGTCTGCAGAACCTCGCGGACAAGATCGACTCCGCAGCGAGCGACGCGGACCAGATCAGCTCCGCCATCTCGGCGACGCTCGACTCCGTCAACGGCACGGCCAGCGCTGCGGCCGGCGACCTCGCGGACACCAGGACGGGCATCGACTCCGCAGCGGATTCCCTCGACGAGGCGGCCTCCAAGCTCGGCGACCTCACCGACCGGCTTGACTCGGCGCTCGCCTCCGGCGACCTCGACACGATCCGCGTCATTCTCTCCGGTGGCTCGACGGCGCTCGCCGACTTCATTTCCGACCCGGTGACCATGGACCGCAACCCGATCTACGCCATCGAGAACAACGGCAGCGCGATGGCGCCCTTCTACACGACGCTCGCCATCTGGATCGGCGGCGTGGTGCTGTGCGCCCTCGTCAAGTGCAACCCGAGCGAGGAAGCCCTCGAGGAAACGGGCGCGAAGCCTCGCCACGCGTACTTCGGCCGCATGGTCTTCTTCGTGTGCATCGGCTTCATGCAGTCGCTGCTCATCCTGCTCGGCGACCTGTTCTTCCTCGGCGTGCAGTGCGCGCACCCCGTGCTCTTCGTGCTCGCCGGGCTCGTGGGCTCGCTTGTCTTCGTGAACATCATCTTTGCCCTGACGGCGAGCTTCGGAGACGTGGGCAAGGCCATCGCCGTCGTGCTGATGGTCATCCAGGTGGCGGGCTCGGGCGGCACCTTCCCCGTGCAGATGCTCCCCGAGGGGTTCTTCCAGGCGGTCTATCCGTTCCTGCCCTTCGTCCACTGCGAGAACGCGATGCGCGCGGCCATGTTCGGCGTCTACAACGGCGACTTCTGGATCGAGCTCGCCACGCTCGCGGCCTACCTGGTGCCCGCGCTGCTGCTCGGCCTGCTGCTGCGCAAGCCCGTGGTCAGGCTGAACGAGTGGGTCGAGCACAAGCTGGAGTCGACCAAGCTGATGTAGGGGCCACCCGTACGGCCAAGAATCCCCCGCCCTTCTTTCCAGGCTCAACTCTCGCGCTGCTCGCTCGCCGCGCGATTCGCCGGGCAAGAAGGGCGGGGGCTTCTCTGTGCTCGTCGATGCGGAGCGGGGCCGCCCTTCCCATACCGGCGACGGCGCGCCGGGCTATCATGGGAGTTGATAACCCGACGAAAGAGGTGCCCTCATGCCCATACCCGTCCTTGACCTGCACTGTGACACCGCCGACCGTTTGGCTTGGCAGTTCTTGCCCGCTGAGCTGCGGCGCGTTTACGGAAAGGATTTCTACGGCCCCGGCGACGAGAACGACCCCGAGGGGTGTCGCGATCTCGCGCGCAACCGCTGCCACATCTCGCTTTCGAAGATCGGCGCCACGCCGTGGGCGCAGTGCTTCGCGTGCTTCATCCCCGACGAGCTCGCGCCCGCGCAGGCCGTTGAGTTCGAGGCGTTCGTCTCGTCTTACTTCAAGCAGCAGCTCGCGAACAACGCGCAGGTAGCGTGGACAAGAAACGCCGACGAGGCGGAAACTGCGCTCGCCGAGGGCCGCGTGGCCGCGATTCGCACCATCGAGAACGCGCGCCTCTTCGCCGCCGAGCCGTCGCTCGTCGAGAAGCTCTCCCGCGAGGGCCTGCTCATGGCCTCGCTCTCGTGGAACGCGGGAGGCCCCCTCGCGAGCGGGCACGACACGCACGAGCACATGAGCGCCGCCGGCCTCTCCGTCCTGGCCGAGATGGAGCGTTGCCGCGTGGCCATGGACGTGAGCCACCTGAACGACGAGTGCTTCGCCGACGTGGCCGCCCACGCCGTGCGCCCCTTCTGCGCCTCGCACTCGAACGCGCGCGCCGTCTGCGGCCACCCGCGCAACCTCACCGACGACCAGTTCCGCGCCGTCATGGCAGCCGGCGGCGTCGCGGGCCTCAACTACTGCTCGGGCTTCCTGGCCGACGGCGCTTGGGGCGAAAAGTCCGCTCAGGTCACGTTTGAGCAGGTGGCGGCCCATATCGAGCACTGGCTCGACCTCGGCGGCGAGGATGCGGTGGCTCTCGGCGGCGACCTCGACGGCGCGAGCGTCCCCGCGTTTCTCGACGGCGCCGACAAGGTCCCTGCGTTCCAGGACCGCCTCGTCGACCACTTCGGACAATCCATAGCCGAAAAGATCTGCTACAAAAACGCCCTCTCCTTCCTCAAGCGAACCGCCGCGTAACCGCCTCAAGCCGAACCGCCCCGCACGGATCTCGTCCAACCCGCATGCCTGACATGGGGTCTCCTCAGGCCAGGACCTGTGGGAAAGGGCATACGAGCAGTGGACCTCGGGCTTCTCTCCACGCGCAGTTCCCGCATGAGCCGAAGGGCACTTAATGTGCCCTTCGTGCGAACAGGACTGTTTGAGCATGGAGAGAAACCCGAGGTCCTTCTCACCGCTATACTTTTAGCGTTTATGAACTAGAACCCCTGGCCTGAGGAGACCCCATGTCAGACAAGCAAGTCCGCGTCCGCTTCGCGCCCTCCCCCACCGGCAAGCTCCATGTCGGCGGCGCGCGCACGGCCATCTACAACTGGGCCTTCGCCCGTGCGAACGGCGGTGCTTTCATCCTGCGCATCGACGACACCGACCCCACCCGCTCAACGCAGGAGAACACCGACATCATCCTGCGCGCCATGCGCTGGCTCGGCCTCGACTGGGACGAGGGCCCCGAGGTGGGCGGCGACTTCGGCCCCTACGCGCAGACCGAGCGCATGGACCTCTACAAGCAGGCCGCGCAGCGCCTCTGGGACGAGGGCAAGGCCTATCCCTGTTTCTGCACGCCCGAGAAGCTCGCCGCGGACCGCGCCGCGGCCCAGGAGCGCAAGGACCCGTTCCAGGGCTACCAGCGCACCTGCCGTCACATCCCGGATGACGAGGCCCGCGAGCGCATCGCGTCCGGCGAGCCCTATGTCCTGCGCATCAAGGTGCCCGAGGACCGCGGCGACGTCGTCGTGCGCGACGCCGTCCACGGCGAGGTCACCTTCAACGCGCGCGAGCTCGACGACTTCGTCATCTTCCGCTCCGACGGCACGCCGACCTACAACTTCGCGACCGTCGTCGACGACGCAGCCATGGGCATCACCCACGTCATCCGCGGCGACGACCACCTGTCCAACACGCCGCGCCAGGTCATCGTCTACGAGGCCCTGGGCGCGCCCGTGCCCACCTTCGCGCACATCTCCATGATTCTGGGGGCCGACGGCAAGAAGCTCTCCAAGCGCCACGGCGCCACGAACGTCGAGGAATACCGCGACCAGGGGTATCTCTCGGACGCCTTCGTCAACTACCTCGCGCTTCTCGGCTGGTCGCTCGACGGCGAGACGACCATCGTGCCGCGCGACGTCCTGGCCTCGCAGTTCTCGCTCGACCACGTGTCCAAGAACCCCGCGACCTTCGATCCGAAGAAGCTCGACTGGATCCAGGCCGAGTACATCCGCTCCATGAGCGACGCCGACTTCGCCGACCAGGTCATGGTGCCTGAGCTCCACGAGGCCGGCCTCATCGAGGGAGGCGTGGAGTACGACGAGGCATGGATCGACGCGCTCGCCGCCATCGTGAAGCCCCGCACCAAGTTCCCGGCTGACGTCACGACCGTCGCCGCGCCCGTCTTCGCCACCGCCGAGACCCTCGCTTACGACGAGAAATCCGTGGCCAAAGGCCTCGCCAAGGAGGGCATGGACGACGTTCTCGACGCCGCCCGCGAGGCGCTCGACGCAGTGGCAGAGGATGCCTGGACGCCCAAAGCCATCGACGCCGCCCTTGAGCCGCTGCCCGAGGCTCTCGACCTCAAGAAGCGCATCGTCTTCCAGGCCGTGCGCGTGGCCGAGTGCGGCAACATGGTCTCTCCGCCCCTCAGCGAGACCATGGCCCTTATCGGCCGCGCCGACTGCATGGCGCGCCTCGACCGCGCCCGCGCGATGGCGCTCTAGGCGCGCCCAAATGGATCACGCGCGGCGAGAAGGACGCTCCTTCTCGCCGCTTTGCTAAGGAGAGGAACAGGCACATGGTCATCGATTTCAACCACGAGGATTTCGTCACTATCCCCAACTTCAAGGGCGGCGAAGGCCATTTCGACGCGAAGATGCACGACGACGGCAAGTGCAAGATTATCCGCGGGCGCGTAGAGCCCGGCTGCACGAGCGGCTATCACCTGCACGAGAAGAACGCCGAGATCATCTACGTCATCACCGGGTGCGCGCGTTTCGACTGCGACGGCGTCGACGAGGTCGTCGAGGCAGGCAACTCCCACTACTGTCCCGAGGGCCACAGTCACGCCATGTACAACGCGAGCGAGACCGAGTCGTGCGAGGTCTTCTGCGTCGTGCCGGAGCACCACCTCGGATAGGCCCGGCGGGCAGGCAAAGCGGCAGAGGCCCCGTTATTTCTCGCAAGGCAGTTTCGCGCGCAGGACTCGTCAGCTTCCCAGGGTTGACCAGTCGATGAAGAGGCTACGCCGAAGCTCGGCCTGGGCGACCAGTTGTCGAGCGGTTTTCTTTCGGCGAGGGCAGTTGGTCTTCTCAGCGATGATATCCAAGAGAATATCGAACGAGACCGCGTCGAAGAACTGGTCGAAGGTCGCCAGGATGACCTCGTAGCCCATGCTCATGAGAGCGGTCGCGCGGTCGGAGTCGGAGATGCCGGCCGCCTCGCTGGCGTGGACCGAGCGACCCTGGCACTCGATGACGACGCCCAGTTCATCGCCTTTGCCTTCAATGAGGATGTCGACGCTGCAGGAACCGTGCGGATAGATTCTCCTGGCCGTAGGCGAGAGCCGAATACGCTGGTTATTCCCGATGGGCAAGCCTTCCCCGCCGACCGAGCGCGGCAAGCCCAAGAGCATCGAGGCCTGAGCCTCAAAAGGAGAAGCCGTGACACCGGTGACCCGTTCGGCGGCCCAGCGTAGGTTCTTCACGCCATGGAAACCGGGAACCTCGTCGCAGAAAGACTTGAGATCGGCGACCTCCAGGAGCGGAGGGCGGCTCCACAGGCTCGTGCCGTTCCCGTCGACGTTCACGACACGCCGCCATCCGGCACCGGGACGGATATAACCGCGGGACTCCGCCTCCTCAAGCTGCGTCTCAGCTCGTCCACAGGGATTGAAGACGGCGAACTCCCCCGTCATCTCGTAAACCGCCATAAGCAGCTCGAGTCGCGAAACGCCGCGGGCCAAGGTGAGCAGCGTGGCCGCCGGCGACGTCACCGCGAACCCGTGCTCTGTTTCCCGGACAGAGCCGAACGGAAGCTCGCCCTCAATGAGATGGGTGTCGTAGTGCTTATTCCCCCAGCTCGCTCCGCGGTCAAAAACGACGCGATGGAGCGGAAGGCGCAAAAGGTCCTGGACAACGAACGAATTCGCGAGCTTCAGGTGATTCGAGTCCTGGAAAACGTCGGGAATCCGAGGGTACAGGCAAAGAATCTGCGGCGGAACACGGTAATACCTGAAGGCGCTGGCTCCGCAAAGCGTGATATCCATGGCGCTCACCCACCTCATACTGGCTATCGTGAGCGTTATCGTAAACAAAAGATACGAAAGTCGTGAGCAATTTCGGTAATCGGCAAGTAGACGACCGATTTCGGCAACAAAACCGCAGGTCGCGTCCTGATGTCACAGGCGCCTACTCGGCAAACGACGAAACTGCTCACGACTTTCGAAAAAAAGCACCAAGGCCGCCCGAGGCGCCTACTCGACCTCGATGGACTTCTGCGCAGCCTCGACCGCGGCGACCTTGGTGCGGTAAGCGGCGGCGATGATGTCTACGCAGCCCTGGCACCCGAAGCGCGCGCGGTTGACGATCAGGTCCTTATTTTCGTGCAGACCGTTCTTGCCCTTCGAGTAGCGCTCGTAGAAGAGCTCGCGACCCTTCTGCATCTGCTTGACGAGCTTCTTGGCCTTCTTCTCGTCCCAGCCGCGCTTGCGGCGGACAATCTCCACGCGGGCGTCAAGAGGGGCCGTGACCAGCACCGCGATCTGATTCGGGTTCTTGCGCAGGATATAGTCGGAAAGACGGCCCTCGATGATACAGGGCTTGCTCCCCAGCTCGTTCACGACGTCGACCACATGGGCGAAGAGCTTGTCCGCACTCGAGCGCGCGTCCATGCGGTCAGGCAGGAACGCGAAGAGCTCGGCCGCGCACTGCTCGTCGTAGGCGGCGGCGTCGGAGACGCTGGATCCCGCGAGATCGGAGGCGCGCACGAGCACCTCGTTGTCGTAGAACGGGATGCCGAGCTCGAGCGAGAGCATCTTGCCGATCTCGTGGCCCTCGGCCCCGAAATCGCGGGCGATGGTGATCACGACGGGATACGCCTCGACATCCGGCGAGACGGCATCGGTATCGATGGACATCTTGACCTCCTCTGGGTCTTGCGGGGCCGCCGTAGCCGGCCCCTTTTCAGAAAAGGCGGGCGAAGGGCTTCTCCCCTCGCCCGCCACTCACGTTACTACGCCGCGGCGATCCTGCGCTGGTACGTTCGGACGAGCAGCGAGATCCCGAAGTTGAGCGCGAAGTACAGCAGGAAGACGAAGCCGTAGACGATGAGCACGCCTTCGAGGCTGGTCGTCTTCGCCATGACGACTCGAGAGGTGTACATGAACTCCGCCACGTTGATGCCGGCCAGATACGAGGAATCCTTGATCACAGTCGTGCATTGCGAGAAGAGCGCCGGGATAATCGTCTTGAAGGTCTGCGGCAGGATGATCAGCCACATGCTCTGGAAGAAGCCGAAGCCCTGGGACTGCGCCGCCTCGAACTGGCTCTTCGGGATCGAGTTGAAGCCGCCGCGGACGATCTCGGCCATGACGGCGCTCGTGAAGACCGTGAAGGCGAGGACCGAGATGACGACGTCGTTGCCCTTGACCGTGAAGTAGATGAAGAGGATCCACAGAAGGTTCGGCGTGCAGCGGAAGAGCTCGATGTAGGCGCTCACCAAGAGACTGAAGACCTTGAGCTTGCCTTTGCAGTACTGCTTGACCATGGCGAGCACGGTGCCGATAAGGATCGAGAAGATGATGGCGAAGAACGAGACGATGAGCGTCTTGCCGAAGCCGCCGAGCATGAAGCCGACGTTGTCGGGGGTGAAGATATCCATCCGCTACGCCTCCTTCGCAAGCTCAGACGCGTCCGTGATGCCGGGGATATCCTTGGCGCGGGGACGCAGCTTGGAACGCTTCTCGAGCCACTGGACGAGCAGCGCCAGCGGGAAGCAGATGATGAAGTACAGGACACAGGCCATGATGTAGCCCTGCAGGTAACCGTAGGTCGAGACGAAGTTGTCGGCGTTGTACATCAGGTCGCCGCCGGCGATCATCGCGAGGACCGAGGTGTTCTTGACGAGGTTCAGGGCCTGGTTGCACATCGGGGGCAGGATAATCTTGAAGGTCTGCGGCAGGATAATATAGATGTAGGCCTGCACGCGGGTAAAACCCTGCGAAAGCGCCGCCTCCATCTGCCCCTTGGGCACTGCCTCGATGCCAGTACGGATGACCTCGGAGATATAGGCAGCGTGGTAGAGGCCGACACCCAAGGTGCCCAGCGCGAAGGCGCTCGTGCGAACGGGGTCCGCGGTGCCGAGAAGCGCCTGTAGGAGCTTCGGGCCGGCCATGTACATGAAGAAGACCTGCACCGGCAGCGGCGTGTTCTGATAGAACTCGACGTAGACGCGGCTAATCCCGCGCAGGACGACATTACGAGTGGTTGAGAAGACGCCGAGGATCGTGCCGAGCACGATCGAGAGCGCCAGACCCGCGATGACGACCTGCAGGGTAAGGCCAAAGCCCTTCCACAACGTGTCCATCTCGGCGAAGGTCATGGACCATCGCATCGGGTCGAGAAGTCCGTCTAGCATCTCTTTCCCTTCTAGTTACCTAAACGAACGGATCGCCCGGGCGAAGCGAAAACCCGGGCGACCGGATTGGCCGCGCGCGGCGCAGACGGCTTGCCGCAGCCCGCCCGCCGTGCGCGACTCCAAGCGGATGCCTTAGAGCAGGCCCCAGGTCTCGACCTCCTGGTCGATCCAACCGTTGGAGGTGACCTCCTTGACGACTTCCTCGGTCACCTCGGACAGGTCGCTGCCCTTCTTGGTCGCGATGCCGTACTCCTGGGCGCCGAACTCGATCTCGGGCTGCAGGAGCTCCTTATCGTCGGTAGTGTAGGTCTTGAGCGTGGAGCGGTCCATAGCGAAGGCGTCGATCTGGCCGGCATCGAGCGCTGAGTTGATGGACGGGTAATCAGGGTACTCGTCGAACGTCGGGGTGGCCGCAATGCCCTGGTCCTCAAGCATCTTCATGATGGCGTCCTTGGTCGTGGAGCCCTGGGAGACGCCGATGTGCTTGCCGTCGAGGTCAGCCATCGTGGACATCGAGCCCTTCTTGATAAGGATGCCGATGTGGTCGGTGCGGTAAGGGTCGGTGAAGTCCCAACTCTGCTTGCGCTCGTCGGTGATGGTGTAGGTGGCGCAGATGATGTCGAGCTGATCGTTGTCGATCAGCGGGCCGCGGGTCTTGGGCGTGACGTCGGTGAACTCGACGAGGTCCTGGCTCTTGGCCTCATCATAGGAAACGTCGAAGATCTTGGCGGCGACCTGGTAGCACAGATCGATCTCCATGCCCTCGTAGGTGTTGGTGGAGGTGTTCAGCATGCCGTAGCCGACGACGTCCTTCTTGACGCCGGCCTTGAGCTTGCCGCGCTCCTTGATGGTGGCGACCTTAGAGTCAGAGGAGCCGTCGGAGCTCGAGGAGGAGCCACCGCAGCCGACGAGGCCGAGGCCGGCGACGGTCGCCGCGGAGGCGCCGAGGAGCTGCATGAACTGACGACGAGACATAGAAGACATTGTGTTCCCCTTCCCTTGGGCTTATATGTGTCTTGACGGCGGCGGAACCGCCGGTGGAGCCGATGCTTTAGTGCAGGATCTTGGAGAGGAACTCGCGGCAGCGCGGGTTCTCGGGGTTCTCGAAGAAGTGGTCAGGCGTGCCCTCTTCAAGGATGCGGCCGTCTTCCATGAAGACCACTCGGTCGGCGACCTGGCGCGCGAAGCCCATCTCGTGGGTGACGCAGATCATCGTGATGTTCTCTTGGGCGAGCTCAATCATGACGTCGAGAACCTCCTGGACCATCTCGGGGTCGAGCGCGGAGGTGGGCTCGTCGAAGAGGATGATCGGCTGCTTGGTGCACAGGGCGCGGG
>CAZEHG010000028.1:0-14554 GCA_964512475.1 uncultured Atopobium sp. | reverse complement strand
ATGACGCCGCCGTGGGCGTCCACGTAGGAGCAGCCGATGGCCTGGGCGCGGAGCTCGTTCTCGGGGCCGACCGCCAGAATGGAGTCGCCCTCGATGAGCACGGCGCCGTCCTCGATGTAGGGGTTGGCGGCGTCGCGGGTAATGACCCGACCGTTCCCGACCAGAAGCATGGTGTTCTCCTCTCCCGCGCGCATTTCCGGCGCGCCCTTCTTGCCAGTATTCCCGAGGTTTCTTGCTAACTCTTTGCCGAACAGTCAACGTTGCCGCCGTCGGCGTGCTTGTCTTCGTACGCGGCCATGCGCTCGGCGGCGCCGAACATGACGCCCACCCCGCCGATGGCGCCGACGAGGCACGCCGGGACATGCTGCGGCGAGGTGGGCAACAGGTCCTGTATGGGCGGCAGGCCGTCGCGCTCGAAGAGCTTCGGCGATTCCATGGCCTCCTCGGTCCGGGCCATCTGCATTCCCCCTCTCCCGAGTCATGTGTTGCTTTGGATTTTTGCATGAGCGCGAGCGGCGAGCGGCGGTCTTCTCGACGAGCGTATTTTAGCCAAACTGTTTGTTTTTCGGCAAAACCAATTGTTATATCTGCAGGTTTATGGCGTGTGAGCGTGCCTTGACGGGGTGTTTGCCATTCGGTAAACGGTAGATATCGCGCGCAGCGGGGCATAAGGGCGCGGCAAAGAGGAAACGCGCGCCTAACAAACTGTTTGTCTGCTTACGGTATTGTTTTAAACGTTATAGCAAGGAATGGCCGCGACCTGCGGCGAACGACATCGAGTCTCGCACCCTCGGGGAAAACGGAGCGTCTGTCCATGAAAGAGAACCACTTCGATTTCTATAAGCGCCTCGGGCACGCGATCGCGCTGCAGTTCGGCAGCGGGTGCGAGGTGGTGATCCACGACCTAAAGGCGAAAGACCCGGACCACTCCATCGTCTGGATCGAGAACGGCCATGTGACGGGGCGCAAGCTTGGCGACGGCCCCTCACACGTGGTGCTCGAGGCCCTGCACGCGGGAACCGGGGAGCACCTGGAGGACCGTCTCTCCTACCTGACCAAGACAGCGAGCGGAAAGATACTCAAGTCGTCGACGGTCTTTATCCGCGACAGCTCGGGTGAGGTCACGGGCATCTTCGCCATCAACTTCGACATCACGATGCTGCGAGCGGCGCAGGGCACCATCCAGTGGCTCTGCGGCGTGGAGCCGACCGCACCGAAGGAGCCGGAGCCGATCGTGCGCAACATCGCAGACCTGCTTGACGACCTGCTCGAGCAGTCGGTCGAACTCGTGGGCACGCCCGTGGCGCTCATGAACAAGGCGGACAAGGTCCGCGCCATCCGCTACCTGAACGACGCCGGCGCGTTTCTTATCACCAAGTCGGGGCCGAAGGTCTGCAAGTACTTCGGCATCAGCAAGTACACGCTGTACAGCTACCTGGACGAGGCCAAGGCCGCAAGCGAGGCTGAGGCGGAGGACTAGGGGCGCGCTGTTATGATCGGCTAAGCGCTCGGAGCGCCGGCAGCCTATTTGATAACGCGGACGCGGTAGATCGCGGGAATCTGCTTCAGGGCGGCGATGGTCGCGTCGTCGAGGTGCTCGTCGGTGTCGAACATGGTGTAGGCGTTCTCGCCGGCAGACTCGTTGACCATGCGCTGCACGTTGGCGTTGTCCTTGGCGAGAATGGCGGTGATCTGGCCGATCATGTTGGGCACATTGGCGTGCAGGCACGCCACGCGGCTGGCGGCGCGGGCCTTGCCCATGCTGCAAGCCGGGTAGTTCACGGAGTTGGCGATGTTGCCGTTCTCCAGGTAATCCTTGAGCTCGGAGATGGCCATGTCGGCGCAGTTGGCCTCAGCCTCGCCGGTGCCGGCGCCGGAGTGCGTGGTGATGTAGGTATTGGGCATCTTCACCGTCTTGGGCGTGGCGAAGTCGCAGGCGAACCAGGAGAGACGCCCGCCGCGCAAGGCCGCGTCCACGGCGTCCTCGTCGATGATGGTCTCGCGCGCATAGTTGATGAGGACGGCGCCCGGCTTCAGGAGCCCCAGCTGGTCGTCGGAGATCATGCCCACGGTGTCGGACTTGGAGGGCACGTGGAGCGTGAGGTAGTCGCAGTTGCGGCAGAGATCCTCGAGCGTGCCCACGCGCTGCACCTCTCGCGAGAGGACCCAGGCGTGCTCGACGGAGATGAAGGGGTCATAGCCGTAGACATCCATGCCGAGGTCGACGCACGCGTTGGCCACCTTTGAGCCGACGTTGCCCAGGCCCACAACGCCGATACGCTTGCCCTTGAGCTCGTGGCCCACGAAGGCCTTCTTGGCCTTCTCGGCGTTGACAAGGATGTTGGGGTCGTCTGCGTGGGAGCGCACCCAGTCCATGGACTGGACGACGCCGCGACTGGAGAGGATCAGCATCGCGAGGACGATCTCCTTGACGGCATTGGAGTTGGCGCCCGGGGAGTTGAAGACAACGACGCCCTGCTTGGCGTACTCGTCGATGGGGATGTTGTTCACGCCGGCGCCGCAGCGCGCGATCGCCCGGATAGAGGCGGGGAGCTCATAGCCGTGCAGGTCGGTCGAGCGCATGAGGATAGCGTCGGCGTCGGAGGCCTCAGACACGAAGTCGTAGCCCTCGCCGAACTCAACCTTGCCGTCCTTCGTGATGTCGTCGATCGTCTTGATGTGGCGCATGCTTTCTCCTATCGCATAGACACGAGGTCCTTAGTATAGCCTGCTCGCGGCGAGAAAGACGGATCAACCCCCGTTCGGAAACACGCGGCCGCGGTGGGCAGGCCGCGGCCCTCGGCGAGTGTCCTCGGCGGCGAGGGCATCAACGCGCGCTTGGGCTTCTTCGCGGCGCAGAGGACCCGGGCGCGTCGCCATCGGGTATGTTGTGTTCATGAACGCCCGCGCGCGGGCACCGACCCCAATAGGAAAGAGGTACCAGATGCAGACTGCCGAGATCGTCGAGAAGGTCGTCGCTGCGATCCAGGACGCCCCCGAGAAGGCCCAAGAGCTCATCGCCGACCCCGAGACCGCCGTCAAGGCCATTGTCGGCAACGAGAGCTTCGATATCCACGAGGTCATCCAGGGCGTGCTCACCAAGGCCTCCGAGCTCGGGCTCGACTTCAGCCATGTCGACCTCTCCAAGCTGGACC
This sequence comes from uncultured Atopobium sp., assembly GCA_964512475.1. GTDB lineage: Bacteria > Actinomycetota > Coriobacteriia > Coriobacteriales > Atopobiaceae > Paratractidigestivibacter. The sequence continues at coordinate 11,399 of CAZEHG010000028.1, read as the reverse complement.
TCTCGAAGCTGGACCTCTCCAAGCTCGACCTCAACGCGCTGCAAAACGCCGCGAAGAGCCTGAACGTCGACGTGTCCAAGCTCGACCTCTCCAAGGTCGACCTCGGCTCCGCGGTCCAGGGCGTCCTCGGCAAGCTCGGCGGCATCTTCGGCAAGTAGGGCCAAACCGAGAGCGTCACGGCGCCCCCTCCGAGTTTGGAAGGCTTCCGAACTCGGAGGGGGCCAGGCAAGGAGGCGCCGCAAACCGAGATGAAGAGCATCAGGCCGAAGCTGCCGGCCTTATGGATACGCTCGAGGAAGGGGCATCCGATCGAGGAGTCAACCTGCGGCAAATGCCCGCCCCACCTGGTTCGGAAGCCTTCCGGACCCGCGGGCGGGTACCATGAGGGGAGCCAAACAAATCACCCGAAGGAGCACGCATGCCGCTTCGCCGCGAGCACAAGGTCATGACATCCGCTGAGCAGCAGGCCGCCGGCGCCGCTGCACGTGAGCGCGGAGCGGCGGGCTACGGCGACGCGCGGGCCGAGCGAGACGCCCGGGCCGAGCGAGACGCGCGGGTCGCCGCCCAGCAGGAAGCCGCGCGCCCCTCCGCCGCCCAGCAGCCCGCCACACCAGCGGCGCCGAGCGCCCGCGAGCTCAACGACGTCGACCGCTACCGTCGCATGCGCCGCGACGCCGAGGGCCGAAACCCCCTGCGGCGGGCTCAGCGGGCCGCCTCCGACCTGGCCGGGCGCGCGGGAGGCTCGAGCGGCGTAGGCGGCTCACTCAGGCAGAGCGGCGAGTACCGCCGCGACCTCGGCGCCCTTCTCCCCGGTAAGAAGGACACCGAGGCGTCCTCCCGTGGCCGGCGCGCGCCCAACGGCCCCCGCCGCAGCCCCGCCAAGATCGCCAAGCGCGTCGCCATCGGCGTCCTGGCCGTCATCCTCGCCTTCTCGGTGCTCCTCACCGTGCGCATGGGCGCAGGCATCTCGCTCGAGACGCGCCTCGCGCTCTCCCCCGCCCTCCCCGGGCAGCCGTTCTACATGTTGCTCGTCGGCACCGACAAGTCCGAGGAACGCGTGGAGGAAGGCAGCACCGGCGGCACCTTCCGCACCGACTCCATCATCCTCGCGCGCGTGGACCCCATCGCGGCAAAGCTCACGCTCGTCTCCATCCAGCGAGACACCCTCGTGGACCTCGGCGGCACCTACGGCAAGCAGAAAATAAACGCCGCCTACACGTACGGGGGCGCGCCCCTGCTCATATCGGCCGTCTCGGACCTGGCAGGCGTGAAGATCTCCCATTACGCGGAGATCGACTTCGACAACTTCACCTCCGTGGTCGATGACCTCGGCGGCATCGACGTGAACGTCCCCATCGACATCGACGACGACCTGGCGGACGTCCATCTGTCGGCCGGCGAACAGACCATCAACGGCGCGCAGGCACTCGGCCTGTGCCGCGCGCGGCACGCCTACGACCAGTACGGCTCGGGCGACTACTACCGCACGTCGAACCAGCGCATGGTGCTCGGCGCGATTCTGAAGAAGGCCCTCGGCGGCAACCCCCTCATGCTCGCGGCAACGCTGAACACGGCCTCGGAGAGCGTCTCGACCGACCTCACCGGCCTTGAGCTCATGTTTCTGGGCGCACGGTTCATCGGCTTCGACATGAGCGAGAACCTCTACTCCGGCCTCGAGCCCACCGGCGGCGTCTACGAAAACGGCGTCTGGTATGAGCAAGTCGACGAGGCCGCCTGGAAGACGATGATGTCGCGCGTCGATCAGGGGCTCTCGCCGTACGCGGACGAGTCGGAGGACCCCACGGCAGGCCTTGCGGGCATAACGGAGTAGATTCTCCGCAGGACCTCGTCGCGAGAACCTGCCTAGGCCCGGTTAACGTGCGATCCTGCCCACAGGAGCCGCGTCGAATAAGAGAGGCGCCCTCCGGTGCCGGACCAGCAGGCCCGGCACCAAAAAGGGCGCCCGCAAGGCGGCGCGCATCCATCGAGCACGCCTTGGCAAGAAGACCGCTACCCCAGCAGCATGCGGTCGTTCGTGAACTCCTCGCCACTGGCCTCCTCGAACTTGCGGAGCAGGTCGTTGACGGTGAGGGCCTTCTTCTCCTCGCCCGCGACGTCGTAAATGATATGGCCGTCGGACATCATGATCAAGCGGTTGCCCAGGCGGATGGCGTCGGACATGTTATGCGTGACCATGAGGGCGGTGAGCTTGCGCTCCGTGACGATCTTCTCGGTGAGCTCGAGGACCTTGGCCGCGGTCTTGGGATCGAGCGCCGCCGTGTGCTCGTCGAGCAACAGCAACTTCGGGTCGGTGAGCGTGGCCATGAGCAGCGTAAGCGCCTGGCGCTGGCCGCCGGAGAGCAGGCCCACCTTCGCGTTCATGCGCGTCTCGAGGCCGAGGCCCAAGGTGGCGAGAAGCTCAGGATAGCGCTCCTTCTCCTCCTTGGAGATGCCCCAGGCCAGGCCGCGGCGCTTGCCGCGGCGCTTCGCGAGGGCGAGGTTCTCGCCGATCTGCAGGTCGGACGCGGTGCCGCGCATCGGGTCCTGGAAAACGCGCCCCAGGTACTTGGCGCGCTGCGACTCGCTCATGCGCGAGATGTCCACGCCGTCGAGCTCAATCACGCCGCAGTCGAGCGGATAGACACCCGCGATCATGTTGAGCAGCGTGGACTTTCCGGCGCCGTTGCCGCCGATGACGGTGACGAAGTCGCCGTCGTTCAGCGTGAGGTCGACGCCCGTGAGCGCGCGCTTCTCGGTGACGGTGCCGGGGTTGAAGGTCTTCTTGACGTGAGAGATCTTGAGCATGCTACTCATCCCCCCTCGTGTACGACGCTCGCAGGCGGTGCTTCTCGACCACGACCGGGATGCACAGGGCGAGCGCGACGATGATGGCCGAGAGGAGCTTCATGTCGTTGGCGTCCATGCCCATCTGCAGCACGATGGCACGGATAAGAAAGTAGACGATCGAGCCGACCACGGCCGCGACGAGGCGGCTCCCGAACTTGGTGAGCCCGCCGGGAAGCAGGCGCCCGAGCACCTCGCCGATGACGATGGCCGCGAGGCCGATGACGATGGCGCCCGTGCCCATGCCGATGTCGGCGTACTTCTGGCTCTGGCAGATGAGGCCGCCGGAAAGGCCGACGAGCGCGTTGGAGAGAATGAGCGCGAGCATCTTGGTGGAGTTGGTGTTCTGCCCCAGGGCGCGGATCATGTGCTCGTTGTTGCCGGTAGCGCGAAGGGCGCTGCCGATCTCGGTGCCGAAGAACCAGTACAGCGCGCAGATGACGAGCACGACGTCGATGGCGCCGAGGATCAGCGTGGCCGTGCTCTGCGTGATGCCGAACATGTCCGAGATGCTGGAGAACACCGTGCCACTGGTGAGAAGCGGCGTGTTCGACTTGCCCATGATGCGCAGGTTGATGGACCACAGGCTGATCTGCGTGAGGATGCCCGCGAGGATGGCGGGGATCTCGAACACGGTGGTGAGCAGGCCCGTGACGGCGCCCGCCAGTCCGCCGGCCGCCATGCCGGCGAGCGTGGCCAGCGTCGGGTCGACGCCGTAGTTGACGACGAGGACCGCGACCACGGCGCCGCCGAGCGCGAACGAGCCGTCGACCGTCATGTCGGGGATGTCGAGCAGGCGGAAGGTGATGAAGACGCCGAGGACCAGAAGGCCCCAGAGGATGCCCTGGGACACGGCGCCTTGGAACGCGACGAGCATAGGCTTCCTTTCTTTACGGATGCGCGGGCATGCTCGCCGCGAGGGCGCCGCATGCCCGCAAGAACAGGTCGTTTATCTGCGCGGTGTTTACGCGTCGAGCGCGGAGAGGTCCACGCCGATGGCAGCGGCCATCTCCTCGTTCTTGACCACGACGAGCTTGGAGCTGTCGAGGTGCTCGATGGCCATGTCAGCGGGCTTGGCCTCGCCCTTGAGGATCTTCACGGCCATCTCGCCGGCGAGCTTGCCGAGGTCGGTGTAGTTGATGGAGAGGGTAAAGAGGCCGCCCGCCTCGCACATGCCCTCCTCACCGGGGATGAACGGGAGCTTGTTCTCCTTGCAGATCTGGCCGACCTGCGCGGCGCCCGCGGCGATGGTGTTGTCGGTCGGCGAGTAGAGCGCGTCGACCTTGCCCACGGCCGACTCGACGACGGACTGGATCTCGTTGGAGCTGGAGACCGCGTACTCCTCGTAAGAAAGGCCCAGGGCGTCGAGCTCCTCCTTGGCGGTCTTGATCTGCACGTCGGAGTTGGACTCGGCGGAGCAGTAGAGAAGGCCGACCTTCTTCACGTTGGGCAGGACCTTCTGCATCATCTGGATCTGCTCGGCCACCGGGGTGAGGTCGGAGGCGCCGGTCACGTTGCCGCCGGGCTTGTCATTGTCCTTGACGAGGCCGGAGGCGGCGTAGTCGGTGATGGCGCAGCCCACGATGGGGATGTCGGTCGTGGCCGCGGCGGCCGCCTGGGCGGCGGGCGTGGCGATGGCGTAGATGAGGTTCACGCCGTCGCCCACGAACTTCGAGGCGATGGTCTGGCAGGCGGACTGGTCGTTCTGGGCGTTCTGCTGGTCGATGGAGACGTCGAGGTCGGATTCGTTCAAGGCCGTGACGAAACCGTCGTTGGAGGCGTCGAGGGCCGAGTGCTCGGTCAGCTGGACGACGCCGATCTTGTAGGTCTTGGAGCCGGAGTCGGAGCTGCTGGAGCTCGAGCCGCAGCCGGCGAGAACGGCGACGGAGCAGGCGAGGCCGGAGCCCGCCAGGAAGTTCCTTCTGGAAACGTTCACGTCTTTCCCCTTCCCTAGGGATCGATACCATGGATCCCGTTTAGTCTATCCCGTGACCGTTCGCCGGCTTGATTTTGCCGCACACCGGAAACAACCCGAGGCGAGGCGAAACATTCGGGTGGCGAGACGAGCGGCGACGGTCAGCGCTTCTCTTGCCCTGCATTGCAGCCTCGTTAAACAGTTTGAGCTCCGTTGAATCGCTTGAGCCTCTTTGAATATCTTGAGCAATCTTGAGCAGACGCGAATACGCAGGTAAACGAACCGAGGCTCGCGCAAGGTTTTGCGCGAGCCTCGGTTCATACATGGGTATCTGACTCAGGCTAGAGGCGAGTGCCGCACTCGCCGCAGAACTTGTCGTTGTCGCCTGCCTCGGAACCGCATTGCGGGCATGTTTGAGGCCCGGTCGAAACTTCCTCCGGCACCACGGGCGCTCCACACGAGCTGCGCCGCGGGAAAGAGCAGGTTGACCAGTCGATACGTGCGCGGCCGCCCTCGCAGCTGCCGCCAGAGCAGGACGGTACTCGCCGCGATGCACGCGCAAGCGAGCGCCGCGGACGGCACGACAAAGCTGTCCACGGCGCTCACCTCCTTACGTATAAGTACGCTTCGAGTCTCTTATCCGAGCCTCTCCCCTACCCCAGCTTCTGCGCGAGGAGCTGGTTGAAGAGCTTCGGGTTGCCGGAACCCTTGGCGGCCTTCATGCACTGGCCCACGAGGAAGCCGAGGACCTTCTTGTTGCCGTCGCGGTACTGCTGGACCTGGTCGGTGCAACGGCCGAGCACCTCGTCGACGATGGGCTCGAGGGCGCCGGTGTCGGTCACTTGGCGCATGCCCTTCTCGTCCACGACCTTCTCGGGGTCCTGGTCGGTGCCGTTGACGATGTCGAGTACCTCGCGCGCCTGAGCAAAGGTGATGGCGTCGCCAGCGAGAAGCCCGGAGATGCTTCGCACCTGCGCCGGGGTGAGGGCGTCGTAGCTGGGCACGAGGTTGACCATGACGTTGCCGACGGTCGGCACCGTCTTGGCGTCGGCGCCGGCCACGGCCTCCTCGAAGAAGGACGCGACGGCCGGGTCGCCCGCGAGTTGGGCCGCGTCGGCGGACTTCAGGCCGAAGTCGGCCATATAGCGGTCGCGCTTGGCGTCCGGCAGCTCCGGGATCTGCGCGCGCATGTTCTCGATGAACTCGTCGGAGAGGTCGAACGGCGCGAGATCCGGGTCCGGGAAGAGGCGGTAGTCGTCGGCCGTCTCCTTGACGCGCATGACCACGGTGCGGCGGCGCGACGGCTCCCAGTGGCGGGTCTCCTGGTAGATGATGCCGCCCTCCTCGAGCACCTCGGCCTGGCGGCAGATCTCGTACTCGAGGGCGTCGTGCAGGCTCTTGAAGGAGTTGAGGTTCTTCATCTCGGTCTTGGTGCCGAGCTTGGTGGAGCCGCGGCGGCGCAGCGAGACGTTGCCGTCGCAGCGCATGGAGCCCTTCTCCATGGAGCAGTCGGAGATGCCCAGGGTAAGGAACGTCTGGCGGAGCTTCTCCATGAAGAGACGCGCCTCCTCGGGGGTGCGCAGGTCGGGCTCGGTGACGAGCTCGATCAGCGGCGTGCCGCAGCGGTTGTAGTCGACGAGCGACTCGGCCGCGGCGGTGATGCGGCCCTCGGCGCCGCCCACGTGCACCATCTTGGCGGCGTCCTCCTCCATGTGGATGCGCAGGATGCGGATGGGCACCGTGTAGGAGCCGTCGGCGCGGCGCTCGGGCATCTGCATGTTGGAGGCGTCGTAGCTGGCGAGGTGGCCGGCGCGCTGGTTGCCCTCGCGCATGGTGGCGGTCATCGAGGTCGAGAGGCCCTCGGCACCCGCGGAGGCGCTGGCGAGGGAGTCGGCCTGGGCCGCGCCGAACGCGCAGTCGGGGCGCTCGGCCGCGCCCTGGCCCGTGACCTCGAGGTCGAGGTGGCCGTACATGGCGAAGGCGACCGGGCCCTGCGTGGTCTGGAAGTTCTTGGCCATGTCGGGATAGAAGTAGTGCTTGCGGTAGAACATCGAGTGGCGCTGGATCTCGCAGTTGGTGGCGAGGCCGGCCTTGACGATGCTCTCGATGGCGCCCTTGTTGGGCACGGGCAGGGCGCCCGGAAGGCCCAGGCAGACGGGGCAGACGTTGGCGTTCGGCTCATCGTCGTGACTGAGGCGGCAGTTGCAGAACATCTTGGTGTCGAGCGCGGTGAGCTCGGTGTGGATCTCGAGGCCGATGACGGCCTCCCAGTCCTCGAGGACCTCGGAGAGCTTCTTCATTAGAGCTCACCCCCCTTCCCGGCGAAGTCGGGCGCGACGGAAAGCGCGGGCGCGCCCGTGGCGGCGTCGGCGAATCCGCGCTCGATCGCGCGGGCGAACGTGAGCAGCTGGCAGTCCTTGAAGGCGGGGCCGACGAGCTGCGCGGAGACGGGCAGGTGCGAGTCGGCGCCCAGGCCCAGCGGCACGGAGATGCCGCCGTTGCCGCAGATGTTCAGCGAGATGGTGTACATGTCGGAGAGGTACATCTGCGTCGGGTCGGAGAGCTCGCCGAACTTGAACGCGGTGCGCGGGGAGGACGGCATGAGGATGGTGTCGACCTTCTCGTAGGCGGCGTCGTAATCCTGCGTGATGAGCGTGCGGGCCTTCTGCGCGGCGTAGTAGTACTTGTCGTAGACGCCGGAGCTGAGCAGGTAGGCGCCCAGGAGCTGGCGGCGCTTGGCCTCGGCGCCGAAGCCGTGGGCGCGCGAGAGCGAGCTCTGGTCGCTCAGGTTGGCGCAGCCCTCCTCCTGGTAGCCGTAGCGGATGCCGTCGAAACGGGCCAGGTTGGAGAAGGCCTCGGCGGGGCCGATGACGTAGTAGGCGGAGATGGCGGCGTCGAGGTGCGGCAGGTCGACCTCGACGAGCTCGGCGCCCTGCTCCTCGAGCTTCTTGGCGGCCGACTCGACGGCGGCGCGGACCTCGGGCGTGAGGCCCTCGGCCTCCATGAAGGCGGGGATGATGCCCACGCGCTTGCCCTCGATCGGGTCCTCGAGGTGCTCGAGGAAGTCGACCGGGCAGTCCTGGCTCGTGCAGTCATAGGGGTCGTGGCCGCCCGCGACCAGCGCGTTCATGGCCAACGCGACGTCGGTGACCGTGCGGCCGAAGGGGCCGACCTGGTCAAGGGAGCTGCCGAAGGCCACGACGCCGTAGCGGCTGACCGCGCCGTAGGTCGGCTTCATGCCCACGACGCCGCAGAGGCTCGCGGGCTGGCGGATGGAGCCGCCCGTGTCGGAGCCGAGGGCGAGGGCGACCTCGCCGGCGGCCACGGCAGCGGCCGAGCCGCCCGAGGAGCCGCCGGGGACGCGCTCGGTGTCCCAGGGGTTGTTCGTGCGGTGGAACGCGGAGCTCTCGGTGGAGGAGCCGAACGCGAACTCGTCCATGTTGGCCTTGCCCATGGGGAGGCAGCCCGCCTCGAGCATGCGCTCGACGCAGGTTGCGGTGTAGACGCTCTCGTAATTGCCGAGCATCTTGGAGGCGCAGGTGGTGCGGGTGCCCACGAGGTTCATGTTGTCCTTGACGGCCAGGGGCACGCCCGCGAGCGGCGGCAAGGGGCGGCCGGCCGCGCGGTCGGCGTCGACCTTCTTGGCGGCGTCGAGCGCGAGCTCGGGCGAGACCTGCAGGAACGCCTGGACGCCGCCCTCGCGCGCCTCGATGGCAGAAAGCGAGGCCTCGGCGACCTCGGTGGCGGTGAAGTCGCCCGCGGCCACGCCGGCGGCGATGGCGGCGGCGGTGAGCTGGTCGAGGTTCTGTGCCATTACTCCTCACTCCCCTCTCCGAGGATGGACGGGACGCGGAAGTAGCGCTCGCGGGAGCTGCCCGCGTTCTGGAGCGCGACGTCGAGCGCAAGGTCGCGCTCGGGCTCGCGGGTGTCGTCGCCCATCACGTTGGAGAGCGATCCGATGGGGTGGAACGTGGGCTCCACGTCGGGCAGGTCGTATTGCAGGATGGGCTCGAGCATCTGGACGGCATCGTTGAGGTAGGCCGTCATCTCCTCGAGCTCGGCATCGGTAAGCGCGATCTTCGCGTACTCGGCGATGCCGCGCACGTCCTTCTCGCTGAGTGCCATGGGCGCTCCTTCCAGGTACAAGAATCAACCCGATTATTGTACGGCGCGGGCGCCGGGCGGGCGGGCCGGCGGCGCGCATGCGTTACCGTACGGACTTTAAACCCGCTCGGCGGCGCGGGACGCGAGCCGGGAAGCGGAGTGGAAGCCGAGGACGGACGCGCGGTCGTAGCCATAGAGCAGAAAGCCGACGACGAGGAAGGCGACCGTGAGGACTGCGACCCAGACCGCGACGCCGGATGCGCTGAGCTTGCCGAAGCCCCATAAGGAAGTGCAGGTAGAGGTCGTCGCCCTCGCGGCACGCGGCCTGGACGAGCTCTGCAACCATAATGACAAGGCGCAGGTAGTTGCTGATGGTCGTGAACTTGGTGTAGAAGCTGGGGTTCGACGGACGGGCATTACCGGAGGCTGTTTTACAGCTTTAGTTGTTGCGTTGTCAGCATCTTTCCGATGCCATCGATTATTGGAGCGTTTCAACTGGGCTGTACAGGCGACACAAAACTGAAAAACGCTTATTTTTGTGTTTTGTACGGAGCTGCCAAGTATCAAGCCCTTTTCAACTGGCAAAACACCAAGAAAACCGACCTTGATACGATCAATATCTGAGTAAAACACAAAAGTTTGCGATTTTTGAATTTACGAACCGACCGATGGTCGTTAAACAGTCAGCTCGGCGCCTTCGGCGCCCGCGCGAGCGTCGTCCCGGGCCAGGAGCCAGGTCATGAAGCTGCCGAAGCACGCCGCGAGCACCTGCTGGAACAGCGTCCCGATGATCACGGGGAACATCGTCTCGCCCGGGAAGTACTGCGCGGCGATAACGGTCCCCGCCGAGATGTTGCGCATGCCCGTCTGAAACGTCATCGTAACCTGGATCTCGCGCGGACGGTGCCAGAGGCGAGAAACGATAAGCCCCCAGAAATACCCGGACATCGCGAAGAGGGCGATGAACACCATCACACCCACGAGCTGCGGAGTCAGGTGCTTCATGTACGGCGAGACCCCCGTCGAGTTCGAGAGGATCACGAGCACGAGCGCGACCTTGGCCGCCGGCGCGATGGCGGGCGAGAGCTCGCGCTTGGCCCAGCCGCGCGTGAGGTCGTTGGCCACCATGCCGGCGAAGGCCGGCAGCGCGATCTCCAGGAGCATGTCAACCATCATGCCGGCGGCGTCGACCTCCACCGAGCGCCCGAGCAGCAGCTTCAGCGTGAGCGGGATCGTCACGGGAGCGATCACCGTAGCGACGAGCAGGGTCGCGAGGCCTTGCGAGAGGTCGCCGTCGAACATGCTGATCCACATGGCCGAGACCACGGCCATGGGCACCGAGTACTCCAAGACGATGCCGAGGACGATATTGGTGTTTTCGCCGAAGAAGAGGCTGCCGAGCGCGAACGCACAGAGCGGAATCGCCACGACGGAGATGAAGAGCGTCACGAGCATGGCCGCGGGGTGTCGGAAGCTGCCGAGCAGGTTGCGCAGGTTGTTGCTGAGCGCGCCCTGGAACGTCATGAAGGCGAAAAGCGCCGTGACCCACGGCTTCAGGACCGAGAGCTGATCGGGGAAGAAGACCCCGAGCGCCACGCAGATGGGAGCGATGAGCGCGAGGTGAGAACCGATGAACTTGCCGAACGACTTCCAAGCTTGCACGTCGAGAAGAGCCTTTCCGATAGCGATTTCCCCCAGCGACGCGGGGCGGGCTCAGCGCGCCGGAGCGGCGGCAGAGGGCAATTCCCCACCGACGCGGGTAACCTCGGCCATAGTAAGCCAGCCGCGCCGCGCGCCGGCACGCGCGCCCGCATACCTCATGAACTGTTAAACCGGCCGTTACGCTTCGCCGTGGAACCGCGACAAAAAGAAAGCGCCCACTGCCGCCGCCGGCGCGAAGAGCAGCGGGAATCGCGCCGCCCTCAACGCCGCCCCCAAACATGCGCATGATTATAGGCAAGCCCTCGTAGCCGGATACGGGCACCGGCAGTCCTGCACCCGGAGCAAGTTGCCGAAGCCCTCGCGCGGCGGGCGTGCCCTTTTCTCGCCCCCTTGTGCCCGTCTTAAATCCCCCCAAATGAGGGGTATTTATGGACCGGCCGCGCCGCCCTTGCCGTATAATCCCTACTCGCTACTGTGAATTACGGCATAGCAGGCACGGGTCATGCCCGCGCGCATACATAAGGAGAGAGAATGTCAGCAGCGCTTCTGAACGTGAGCAGCGTCTCGGCGGGAACCGAGGATAAGCCCATCCTTCACGGCATCGACCTAGCCGTCGGCGAGGGCGAGTGCCATGTCCTCATGGGTCCGAACGGAGCCGGCAAGTCCACGCTCGGCCACGTCATCATGGGCGACCCGACCTACCGCGTGACCAGTGGTTCGATCAATTTCGCTGGCGCCGACCTTACCGACGCCTCCGCCGACAAGCGCAGCCTCGCCGGCATCTTCCTCTCCTACCAGGCGCCCGTCGAAGTCCCCGGAGTCCCCCTCTACAGCTTCCTGCGCACCATCTGCCAGATGCGCCCCGAGCTCAAGA
>CAZEHG010000027.1:0-14624 GCA_964512475.1 uncultured Atopobium sp. | reverse complement strand
CGCCGAGGACGCCGCCCAGGAGGCCGCCGACAACTGCCCCGTCTCCGCCATCGAGGTCGAGTAACGGCAATCCCAGCCACATAGCACGATCGCAAGGCCCCGCTCAAGCGAGCGGGGCCTTTTCGTGGCGCCCGCCGACGCCACCCCGGATACCGCGACAAAAGCCGCGCAAAACCCGCTCGTTGCCGTGAGGGGCTTCCAAAGCCAGGCGAGCCATTGCTGTCACAACCTCTGGACAGGCACTCCTCATCAATAGACCATGAATGGAGAGACCCGACATGAACGCGCGCGAAGCGATGAAAGTCACTGAGACGACGATTCAGACGGAGACGCCAGGATACAATTGCGACGATTGAGACGTAATACCCCGAGAAGAACGGTGGCCACAAGATGATCCTCGCATCCCAGTCCCCGCGTCGACGCCAACTGCTCGAGGAGCTCGGCTATGACCTCACGGTCCTGCCGGCGGACATCGACGAATCTGTGCACGAGGACGAGACGCCCGTGGGACTTGTCGAGCGCCTCGCGCGCCAGAAGGCCGAGGCGAGCCGCGCCGTGGCCGCTAAGGACGGAATCGTCGACCCTGACGGGCTTCTCGTCGCCGCGGACACCATCGTCTGGGATGACGCTGGGCACGTTCTCGGCAAGCCGGCGGACGCCCAGGACGCAAAGCGCATGCTCGGCGAGCTGTCGGGGCACGTCCACCACGTCTCGAGCGGGTGCTGCCTCATCGTGCTCGGCTCCGACGCCACAGCCGCGCGGGTCGAGTCCTTCGTCGAGACGACCGACGTCGAGTTCTGGCCGCTCAACGAAGCGCAGATAGACGCCTATGTGGCCACCGGCGAGCCACTCGACAAGGCCGGAGCCTACGGCATCCAGGGCCGCGGACGCGTGCTCGTGCGCGGCATCCGCGGCGACTACTTCAGCGTTGTCGGCCTTCCCGTGAGCCGTCTGGCGCGTCTTATCGACGAGCTGCGCGCGTAAAGGGCGCCTTCCCCGCGCTCCGCTCAGCAGCTGAGCGCGAACTCCATGGCGCGAAGGCGCGCGTCGAGGTGCGTCGCCGCCCACCGGTGCGCGCACGAGAGCAGCCACACGGACGTCTGCTCGTCCAGCTCGGCGGCCAACAGCGCGTCGAAGGTCGAGGAGAGAAGCGCCCGCAGCCACGCTACCTGGCTCGGCGAGACGGGCTCCGCCCCGGCGACGTCGCGTGAGCAGCTCTCGCAGAGCACCCCTCCCGCGAGCGGGGAGAAGCGCGAGGCGGCCGAATCCCCGCAGGCGCAGCACCCGTCGAGCTCGGGCCGCCACCCGCCGTGCGCGAGCACCTTGAAGCAGTACGCGGCGTCGACGAGGTCCAAATGGGACCGGTCGGGCGCCTCTTCGCAGGCGGCGAGCGCGCGCGAGGTTATGGCGGGCAGGAACGGGTCCTCGGCGTCCTCGAAACAGCAGAGGCGCGCGACCTCGCAGACCACCGACGCCGCGCTCACGCGATCGAGCTCGCCCCGGAGCGCCCGGTGCGCATCGACCAGGGACGCCTCGGCGACGACGTCCAGGTTCCTTCCCTTCGCGAAGAGGAAATCGACCTCACAGAAGAGCTGGACCTTGCCCGCGAGCTTCCCTCCCGGCTTCCGCGCGCCCTTGGCGACACAGCGCAACTGCCGGCCGTCGGCGGCGAGCAACGTCAAGATCAGGTCCGTCTCGCCGAGCTTCGTACGATCGAGCACGATGGCCCGGGAGCGATATGTGCGCCGGCCGGCCAAGCGGCTCTCCCCTACTCGTCCTCGACCGAGTAGCCCAGGCGCTGAATGATGTTCGCGTTGCGTCGCCACCGCGGCTCAACGCGCACCTTCAGGTCGAGGTAGACCTTGCGACCCAGGAGCTTCTCGATGTCGCGCCGCGCCTCGATGCCGACCTTCTTGATCATCGAGCCGCCCTTGCCGACGACGATGCCTTTCTGGCCCTCGCGCTCGACGAGGATGATGCACGAGATGCTCGCATGGCCGTCCTCGGCAATGTCGATCTCGTCCTCGCACATGACGCCCACGGAGTGTGGGAGCTCTTGGCGCAGGTTGAGGAAGAGCTTCTCGCGGACGAACTCGGCGACGAGCTCCTCGTCGGTGGTATCGGTGTCCATGCCCTCGGGGAACCAGCGCGGGCCCTCAGGCAGGTGCTCTGAGACGAGGGCAACGAACCCGTCGACGTTGAAATTCTCAGTCGCGGACGTGACGATGACGTCGTCGAAGTCGCAGAGCCCCTGCGCCGCCTCGAGCTGCGCCTGCATCTGCTCGGGCTTGGAGATGTCGGCCTTGGTGATGACGAGCAGCTTGTAGCCGGCATCGGAGGCCGCCACGTGCTTGGCGACCCACTCGTCACCCGTGCCCACGGGCTTGGTCGCGTCGATGAGAAAAGCGACGACGTCGGCATCGGCGAGCTCGCCGAGCGCTGATTTGTTGAGTTCGCTGCCCAGGGCGTCCTTGGGCTTGTGGAGGCCCGGGGTGTCGATGATCACGAGCTGCGAGGAGGGTGTGTTGATCACGGCGCGCATGCGCTTGCGCGTGGTCTGCGCGACCGGGCTCGTGATGGCGATCTTCTCGCCCATGCAGGCGTTGAGCAGGGTCGACTTCCCGGCGTTCGGGCGCCCGACGAGGGCGACGAACCCGCTGCGGAACGGGGCTTGGGCGGTATCGGCGGTTTCTGCGGTCATAGGATCATGTCTCCTTGGGAGGTCGGGGTTCAACGGAAAGGGGGTCGAGGGGGGAGCCAAGCTCCGGCTCAGAGCCTGGAGAGAAGGGCATGCGCGAAAACCGCGAGGCCCACGAGCGCGACGAGGATGCTCAGGACATAGACGGCAGCGGCGGCCACGTCCTTGGCATGGCCTGCGAGCGGGTGGTACTCGGGGCTCACGAGGTCGACCACGGTCTCTATCGCGGTGTTGAGAAGCTCGGCCGCGAGGACGCAACCGATGCAGAGGAACACGATGGCCCAGCTCACGAGGTCGATCTGGAGCACGAGCCCCATCACGACGGCGAAGGCCGCGGCGCCGAGCATGACCTTGATGTTGCGCTCGGTCCGCACGGCGAAGCGAAACCCCTGCAAAGCGAAGAGGAAGCTCTTCTTGAAGCTCGGGTGGCTGCTTTTGGAGCCAGGGATCATGCCTCGTCCTCCGTGCGGTGACGTGTGATGACCACGTGCCCGAGCGTCCCGTCGTTGGGGACGGCCGAGAGGATCCGGTCCTCGAGCTCCTCCATGGCCTCGGCCGCTGCGTCGTCCAGGTGGTCGTGGCCCAGCAGGTGCAGGACGCCGTGGACGATGAGCAGGCGGCACTCGTCGGCGAAGGTCGTGCCGAAGCGGCGCGCCTGGGCCTCAATGTAGGCGGGGGCGAGCACGATGTCCCCGAGCTCGCAGGGCTCCCCCGGTGCCAGGTCGGGGTCGTCCGGGCGCTCGCACTCCAGGCTCACGACGTCGGTCGGGGCGTCGACGCCCCGCCACTCGAGGTTCGTCTCGGCGATGTCGGCGTCGCTCACGACCGAGACCGAGACGTAGCACTCGCGCTCGACGCGCCCGTGCGCGAGGACCGCGTCGGCGAGCGCCGCCACCTGGACGTCGGACAATGGGAACGAAAGTCCTTCTTCGTTGGAGAAATCGCAGCTAACGGCCATTATCCGTGCCTTTCTGTTGTGAGTTAGCCCGCTCAGCGTCCGCGTTGTAGGCGTCCACGATCCGCGCGACCAGCGTATGCCGGACGATGTCGTTGCGGTCCAGGTCAACGAAGGCGACGTCGTCGACGCCCTGCAGCACCCTAAGCGCGTGGTCGAGGCCCGAGGCGCCGCGCAGGTCCTTCTGCGAGGCGTCGCCCGTGACGACGAACTTGGAGCCGAAGCCGAGGCGCGTGAGGAACATCTTCATCTGCTCGGGGGTGGTGTTCTGCGCCTCGTCGAGAATGACGAAGGCGTCGTTCATGGTGCGGCCGCGCATGAAAGCGAGCGGCGCGATCTCGATGACGCCCTGCTCGATGAGGGAGTTGCCGCGCTCCATGTCCGTCATATCGAAGAGCGCGTCGTAGAGCGGCCGCACATAAGGGTCGAGCTTCTCCTGCAGGGTTCCGGGCAAAAAGCCGAGCGACTCGCCCGCCTCCACCACGGGACGGGCAAGGACGATGCGCCCGACCTCCTTGCGCTTGAGCGCAGCCACGGCCATGGCCATGGCCAGGTAGGTTTTTCCGGTGCCCGCGGGCCCGATTCCGAAAGTGACGGTGTTCCGCCGGATCGAGTCGACGTAGCGCTTCTGTCCGGAGGTCTTCGGCCGCAGGGCCCTGCCCCGGTAGGTGAGAAGGACATCGTCCGCGAGCACGTTCATGCGCTCGGCGCCGTGGCGCACCCGGTCGATGAGAAGGTCGACGTCCTCGCTGGTCAGGCCCTCCCCCGCCTCCACAAGACGGATCATCCGGCTGAAGACCGAGGTCGCGACCTCCACCTCGTCGGGGTCCCCGGCGAGCGCGATGTGGTTGCCGCGCACGGAGATGGTCGCGTCAAAGGCACCCTCAACCCTGCGCAGCAAGACGTCGGCGGGGCCCATGAGCTCAGTGGGGTCGATCGAGTCGGGGATGGTGAGGCGGACGTGCGTCGGTTCCATGCTCCTCCAAGGTAGGTGTTTGCTCCCGCGGGGCCTTGCCCGCCTTGCTGGGCCCATTCTACCTGTTTGGAATATTCGCGGAGCCCGCGGGCGACGAGCGGCGCCCTGCCGCGGCGTATCGGGGTGGTTTACCGCCCCGCGCCAGACGCATCGCAAAACTTGATGCAACTCTTTGTGCAAGCGCTCAGTTTGCACGAATTACAGTAAGTCTTATTGCAACTATCGCGGCAAAAACGATGGGCTATACTTACATCATGCCTTTATGCAAGTGCAGTAGAGCCGCAGCTAGGATACTCGATCGGGAACGGTGAGGCCATGTCAAGCAAGCAGTACAACCCCGAGGGGCGCCATCGTATGGCATTCTGGCTCTCGGACGAGGAGCACGAGAAACTCCGTCGTATAGCCGAGGCGAACGGCTTGACCATGTCGTCGCAGATCGCCACCTGGATCGCCTCGTTCTCCGCCGAGACGGGGAAGCTCACGGAGGAGGGCACAGGCGCCTGCTGCGAGCCGAAGCTCGCGGAGACCATAGCCGCGGCGGAATCCCTCGACCTGGTGTCGGCGGTCATCGACGGCGTCTACAACAAGTACTTCGCCGACGGCAAGGCCTTCTCGGCGCCCGACCGGCCCGCGTCCAAGGCGAAGGCTCCCAGAAAGAAAAAGAAAACCGCGGCCGAAGCCGTGAGCGACCTGCAGATGGCGCTCGAGTTCTGACGAGCCCCCAGAAGAACCGAGCTCCGACCAGGAAGCAGCCGTCCGAACCTTCCGGGGAGCATCTCTAGGGCATCGCAGCGATGAGGGTGCCGTCCCGCTCGACATCGACGAAGCGCACGGGCAGGAGCGTATCCAAAGGGACGGACGGGTCGACCTTCACGTCGAAAAGCCCGCCCGAGACGGCCTTGCCCGGGTACTGGACCACGACGAGGTCCTCGTGCCCCACCAGGCGCCTCGCCTCCTGGGCGCGCATGCGCGCCGCCAGCTCATGGGAGCGGCGCGACCGCTCGGCCATGACCTGCGGGGCGACCTGATCGGGAAAACCCGCCGCCGGCGTCCCCGGCCTGCGGGAATAACGGAAGATGTGCATCTTCGCGAAGCGCATCTCCTCGCAGAAGGCCAGCGACTCCTCGAACTGCCCGCCCGTCTCACCGGGAAAGCCGACGATAAGGTCGGTCCCGAGCGCCACGTCCGGGAGGAGCTCGCGCGCAAGCTCGCAGCGCTCGCGGAACAGCCCCGTGCGGTAGACCCGCGCCATGCGTCGCAGGGTCTCGTCGGAACCGGACTGCAGGCAGATGTGGAGGAACGGGGCAACCCTCCCGCCCGAATCGGCCATAACGTGAAGCAGCTCGGGCGTGACGTCAGGAGGCTCGATGGAAGAGAGCCGCAGGCGCTCGACGCCCGTCTTGCTCAGCAACTTGTCGATCAGCCGGGGGAGGCGCAAGGTCTCCCCCTCCCCTTCCCAGCGGTAGTCGCCGAGGTTGATGCCCGTGAGGACGACCTCATGCGCGCCGCGGCCCATCGCGTCGACGACCTCGCGCGCGATTTCGCCAGGGTCGAAGGAGCGGGCCTTGCCGCGCGCCTTCCAGATGATGCAGTAGGTGCAGCGATTGTCGCAGCCGTCCTGCACCTGGACGCCGGGACGCGTGCGGCCGGTCGGTGTCACAGCGCGGGCGGCGGCGGGCTCGGCCGAGCCTTCGGGGCTTCCGGCCACGCCCTGGCAAGACGACGCCTCCGGGGAGGCGTCCCCTCGAGCCTCAAGCTCGTCTATGACGAACTGGGCGACGCGCCGCTTGTCGGCGACCACGCGCACGTTGGGGGAAAGCGCCGCGAGCTCATCGGAGAAGAGCGAGGCGACGCAACCCGTCGCGACGACGAGCGGCCCCTGCGGCAGCGCGGCGGCGTGGCGGATGGCCTTGCGCGTCTTCGCCTCGGCCTCGCCCGTGACGGCGCAGGTGTTGATGACGACCACGTCGGCATCGGCCTCGCCGCAGAGCACGTGCCCGGCAGCCTCGAGCCTCGTCGCTATGGCGTCGAGCTCCACGCGGTTCACGCGGCACCCGAGGTTGACGAGCGAGACGCGCGCTGCGGCTGTGCGGCTCGTCACTTCTTCTTGCCCTTGAACGGGTTCTTCGGGGCGCGCCATTTCTCGCCCGAGAAGTGCTCTGATACCTCGTCCTCGATCTCGTCCTTGAGCTTCTCGACGTGCTCGCGGACCTCCTCGGCCGCGCCCTCGACGTCCTGGGCGCCCTCGTTAAGGGTCCGCTCGGCCTCGATGGCGCTGATGGAGAGCAGCTGCTTCTTCGTGAGGTCGGTCGGGGTCTCGACCTGAACGACGGAGACGAGGTTGCCGCGCGCGATCATGCCCATTCGCGGCATGCCGCGGCGCTCGACGACCACCTGCTGGCCGAACTGGCAACCGGCGGGCACATCGACCTCGACCTTCTCGCCCTCCATGATGCCGTCGATGACGACCCTGGTCCCGAGGATGGCCTGCAGCGAGTCCACCTTGACGGTGCAGTAGAGGTCGTCGCCCTGGCGCTCGAAACGCTCCGACGCCCTGATCTCGACGGTGACCACGAGGTCGCCGCAGGTGTCGCCGCGAAGGCCCGCCTCGCCCTTGCCGGCAACCGTGACGCTCTGGCCCGAATGGATGCCCGCGGGGATCTTGACCTCGACCTTCTCGCGGGAGGGGGTGCGCCCCTGCCCGCCGCAGGTCTCGCAAGGGTGGTCGATCACGTGGCCGGTGCCGCCGCAGTCGGGACAGGCGGACTGGGTCTGCATCTGGCCGAAGATGGTCCGCTGGACCTCGACCACCCGGCCGGCGCCGTGGCAGCGCGGGCAAGTCTGAACCCTGCCGCCGTCGGCTGCGCCGGTGCCGTTGCAGTCGTCGCAGGGCGCCAGGCGCTCGTACGAGAGGGTCTTCGTGCAGCCTGACGCGGCCTCCTCGAGCGTGACCTGCAGGTGGATGCCCATGTCGCGTCCGCGGGTCCGAGCCTGGGCGCCCGCCCCGGAACGCCCGGAGCCGCCGAAGAAGGAGTCGAAGATGTCGCCGAAACCGAAGCCCGAGCCGCCGAAGATATCCGAAACGTCGACGTAGTCGGAGCCGAAGCCCCCGGGCCCGTTCGGGTCGCCGTATCGGTCGTAGTTCGAGCGCTTCTCGTCGTCGGAAAGAACCGAGTAGGCCTCGTTGACCTCTTTGAACCTCTCCTCCGCGTCGGCCTCTTTGTTGACGTCGGGGTGGAGCTTGCGGGCAAGCTTGAGGAAAGCCCGCTTGATGGTCCTCGCGTCGGCGTCCTTATCCACGCCGAGCACCTCGTAATAGTTCTTCTTCGGTTCCAAGCTGATCTATCTCCTGCGAAACTACGAACGAACACGCCTCGGGGCCGGCCGAGCCTTGGCCGCTCCCCGCCTACAAAGCCCGGCGAGGGCTCAGCCCCTCACGGCGCCGTACCCGCCCACGTAACCGGCGCGGCCGGCGCCGACAGAGCACGACATCATGGCTGTGAAGAAGAGCGCAAGGACCAGCCCCGAGCTCACGCCGTTGCCGATCGCGGCGCCCACATGCCTCCACCAGCGCGCGCCGCGGCCGATTCCGTCGCGGAAGCCCATGAAGAGCCCGAGCGCCATGAGGACGACGACGAAGACCGAAACCGTGCCGAAGGTCCCGGCGAGAAGCCCGAGGACCAGGAACGGCAGCGCGAAGCCAACGAGATAGAAACCGTTGGCCGCACGCGGGTTCAGGCGCTCCTCGGCCACGACCACGCGCGCCACGAAATCGCCGGCAGCCTCGCCGTTCGTGCCGGCGTTGCCCATGCCCTTGACCCGGACCTCGTCCCCGTCGTGGGAATCCGCGGGGATGTCGACGACGACCTCGCTCGCCGTGAGCGTGCGGCCGGAGCCGCCGCAGGCCTGGCAGGGGTCGGCGACGACCTTGCCCGTGCCCTCGCACTCGGGACACTCCATCTCCATGACGCCGATGCCGAAGATGCTGCCGAGGTCGACCGAGATGCTGCCGCGCCCCTGGCATGTCGGGCACGTCTCGGCGTGCTCGGAATGGACGGAGCCGGCGCCGTGGCAGACGTCGCAGGCGGCGTAGCGCTGATAGGTCACGCCGCGGCGGCAACCCGCTTTGGCCTTCTCGGCGTCGAGGTTGACCTCGAAGACGACGTCCTTGCCGGCGCGCGGGTTGTAGGAGCGGGACTTCTTGCGGGAGGCGCCCGTGTTGTAGCCGGTGCCGAAGGGGCCCCAGGCGAAGGGACCGCCCGCAAAGGGGTCGCCATAGCCGCCGTAGCCGTAACCGGCCGAGGGGCTGGAGGAAGCGCCGGCGAAGGGGTTCCCGGAACGCATAGCGTCGTAGCGCTTGCGCTTATCGGAGTCTGAGAGGACGGCGTAGGCCTCGGAGACCTCCTTGAAGCGCTCCTCGGCGTCGGGCTCCTTATTCACGTCCGGGTGGAGTTTGCGGGCCTTCTGCTGGAATGCCTTGCGGATATCCTCGGTGCTCGCGCTCTCGGACACGCCGAGGATCGCGTAGTAGTCCTTGTCGTTCATCGAGGCCATGTGGCGGGCTCCTTAGGCCGGGGCAAATAGTCAACAGGTCTTAGTATATCCAGCCCCGGCGGCCACCATACAAAAGCCCGGAAGGGAGGGCGCCGGCATTAAGGGCGGCGCCTGCCGCCGACCCAGAGAAGGAGTTCCGCGCCGGTATGCTGGCCGCACCCCTGCCTAGCCTTCGACATCGACCCCGACCTGCCGGTACGAGATGCCGCAGCGGTCAAGGATATTGCGCGAGATGAGGCCGTCCTCGGTGTCGTGGTACTTGTCGTCGAGGTAGACGACCTCGCCGATGCCCGCCTGCACGAGGGTCTTGGCGCACTCATGGCACGGGAAGAGGGTCACGTAGATGGTGGCCCCGGCCAGGTCTTTGTTCGACCCGCGGTAATTGAGGATGGCGTTCGCCTCGGCATGAATCACGTAATTGTGCTTGTCGGTCAAGGCGTCGCCGGTGGACTCCCAGGGGAACTGGTCGTCGTCGATGCCGGCGGGGGTGCCGTTGTACCCCACCGAGAGGATGCGGTGGTCGGGCCCGGCGATGCAGGCGCCAACCTGGGTCTTCGGGTCCTTGCTGCGGAGCTTGGCGGCCACCGCCACCTTCATGAAGAACTCGTCCCAGCTGATGACGCCCTCGCGCTTGCCCGGCATGGCACTCCCCCGTCGCAGAAACCTTTTATGGCCCGATAATGCCCCAACCAGCGACGTATTGCAAGGCTGGCGGGAAAACAGGAAACGGCCCTTCTCGAAGGGCCGAGAAGGAAAATGCTCCGCAGCGCGAAGGGCGGCGCCGCGATGGCCCTAGGCCTCGTTCGCGGCGGCGTAGGCGGAGCGGATCGCGCTCGCGATGTCGGCCGTGCGCTCGCCGGAGCAGTCGCCGGCGAAGGCGACGGGAACCTTAACGCCGGAAACGTCGAAGGCGTTGGCCTTGTATCGGCTCGCCCGTCGCGGCCTTGAGAGCGATGTCCGGGTCGCAAAGAAGCGATCGGCCGTAGCCGATGACGTCGGCGGAGCCGTCGGCGAAGATCTTCTCGCCGGCCTCGACCGTGACGACGCGGCCGACGGTGGCCACAGGGATCGAGACGACCGCCTTCACGCGCTCGGCGACCGGCAGGGCCAGCTTCGCGCCGTACCTGTGGACGGCGTCGGCGTGCGTCTCGAAGCTCGGGATCTGGGCGTCGTTCGCGAGCTTTGGCGTGGGACTCGCCGTCATGACGGGAGCGACGTCCCCAACGACGATGTAGGCGACGCCGCCCTTGGCCAGGCGTTCGCAGAAGGCGAGGCTCCGAGCCCCGATGGAGCCGTCGCGCTCCTCGTAGCCGGTCGTGAGCGGCGGGAACATGACACGGTTCTTAAGCTCGAGGGGACCGACCTTCATGGGTTCAAGGAGCTTCTTCGCGGGTTCGGCCAAATCAAGAGGTCCTCTCCTACGGCGCCTCCCAGGGCGCACTGATACGTATCCCCCAACGGCAAGCATACGGGCAAGCCGAGACACCGGATTCGCCCCTTCGTCAAAGGAAACGGCAGAGCGGCCGAGCGCATGGGGAGAAGGGCCGGAGGGCCTGCGCACATTAAGACGGGGGCGTTCCAGCGCCGGGTGGGGAAAGCACCTCAGGCGATCGGCGCAAACCCGCGGCAGACGTCAAGGCGCGAAGGAGACGACCTCGCCGGGGGCGAGGTCCCACAGGCGCCCGTAGAGCTCGTTTCCCAGCAGCCAGCCCTTCTGAGTCGGGGCGAGGGTCCCGCCGCATGCGGGGCCAGCGAGAAAACCGTCCTCGACCAAAGCCGCGACGCAATCGTCGACGTCCGGAAGGACCTCGCGCGCATGGGCGAGCAGCCCGGGGCAGAGCCCCGCAGCCAGGCGCGCGCCGAGCATGAGGTCCTCGGCCGCAGCCTGCGAGGCGTCGAGGAACTCGACCGAGAAGCGAAGCGACGAGAGGCGCGCGTCGCGCGCGATCTCCTCGCGAGAGTTCATTACCGTGAGCCGAGCGCGGGACGCCTGCGACGGTGCGGCAGCGAGGGCGGGGCACGCCTCGCAAAGTCTCAAGTAGCCCTTGAGGGTGAGCATGCTAGAGGCTTGGGTGCCGAGCCCGAGGTAAGGCTGGCCTGACCAATAGGCAATGTTGTGGTTGCATTCTTTACCAGGAAGACACGAGCTCGCGACCTCATATCGGTTAAATCCATGACGCTCAAGCAAAACTTGAGACATTTCCATTCTCCGAGCCTGGACCTCATCGGAGTTCCACTCGCAAGAATCGTCCTCAAAGCGGCGCTCGAAGGCGGTTCCCTCCTCGATCATGAGCGGATAGACGCTCGCGTGGCAAATTCCGAGCATAAGGGTTTTATTCAACGTGGCACGCCAAGAAGTGTCCGTCTGGCCCGGTGTCGCGCACATCAAGTCGCAAGAGACGTCGAGCCCGCGCGCCACCGCGGCAGCGACGCGGTCGATCGCGTCCGAGGAGTCGTGAAGCCGCCCGAGCTGTCGAAGCTCGTCGTCGTCCAGGCTCTGCACGCCGACGGAGACCCTGGTGGCCCCTTCCGCGACAAGCGCATCAAGCACCTCATCGGAAAGCGAGTCGGGGTTCGCCTCGCAGCTCAGCTCCGAGAGTCCGAGGCTCGATACCCTTCTCACGACGCGGCCAAGGGCGTCGGCCCCCAAGAGCGTGGGCGTGCCGCCGCCGATATAGCCCGTCTCCGTGCCGTCGAGAAGCCCCAGGGCCTCCGCCTCCTCGACCTGGCGCACGATCGAATCGGCATAGGCCGCCATGAGCGGGTCGCCCCGGCGCGTCGCCCACGAGGCGAAGTCGCAGTAGGCGCATTTCTGCACGCAGAAGGGCACATGGAGATACAGCGCGTAGGCGGAGGCCCGCTCAAGGCGGGCCTCCCATTCTTCCCTCTTACTCGGCAGGCGCGGCGTCATCCGCCACCGCCTCCTCAATCCGCGCGCTCACCGCAAGGAACTCGTCGAGCGTCGTGCAGGCGTTCGCCTGCCCCCGCCAGTATGCCGCGTCGGGCATCCCCCTGAGATACCAGTTCGCGAGGCTCCGCCCGCGCTTAAGGTGGGCGCCGCAGGCGTCGAGCAGACGAAGATGGCACTCGAACGCGCGCAGGCGCCGAAGAGAGCCCGGCACGAGCGGCTCGCGTCCCGCGAGGACCTCGCGTGCCTGAGAGAAGACCCACGGGTTGCCATAGCTTCCCCGCGCGACCATTACGGCGGTCGCGCCCGTCTGGCGCAGCATTCGCGCGGCGTCGGTGCCTCCCATGACGTCGCCGGAGCCTATGACGGGGACGTCGACGGCCTCGGCGACGCGTGCGACGGCCTCAACGTCGGAGGCGCCGTGGTACATCTGCGAGGCGAAGCGCCCGTGCACGGCGACAGCCTCGGCGCCGGCTGCGGCCATGCGCTTCGCGAACTCGGGCGCGAGCTCCGCCCCCTCCTTGCGGCCGCGGCGGATCTTCACCGTCGTCGGAACGCCGTAAGGCTCAAGCGCGGCCACGCAGGCACGGACGATGTCCTCCGCGAGCCGCGGCGTCTCCATAAGCGCCGCGCCCTCGCCCTTCTTCGCCACCTTTGGAACCGGGCACGCCATGTTTATGTCGATGAGGACGAGTCGGTCCCCCAACCGCTCGGCCACGCCTGCCGCGGCCTCGGCGAAGAGCTCGGGGCGGGAGCCGAAGAGCTGCACCGCGAGGTCGGGCTCGCCTTCCGCCGTCTCCGTGAGCTCCCAGCTCCCGTTGCCGCCGTAGTGAAGGCCCGCGCAGGAGACCATCTCGGAGTACGCGAGGTCGGCCCCGCCGGCGCGCGCCATCATGCGGTACGCGGAGTCGGTGACGCCGGCCATAGGCGCCATCAGGAGCGGGTGCGCCGCCAGCCGCTCTGCGAGCGGCAGGCCCCTTTCGCCCGCGGCGAAAGGGGGGAGCTCCCCACAAAGGCCGACGCCCGGACCGAACTCGGCCAGGACGTCGGAAGGGTTGGCACAGGTATTGCGCAAAGTCTCTCCCACTACTCCTCGTCCACCTTGAGGACGGCGAGGAAGGCCTCCTGGGGCACCTCGACGCTGCCGATGGCCTTCATGCGCTTCTTGCCCTCCTTCTGCTTCTCGAGCAGCTTACGCTTACGGCTGACGTCGCCGCCGTAGCACTTAGCCAAGACGTCCTTGCGGACCGCCTTGACCGTAGAGCGGCTGATGATCTTGTTGCCGATCGCGCCCTGGATGGGGACCTCGAACTGCTGGCGCGGGATGATCTCCTTGAGCTTGTCGCACAGCCCGCGCGCGAGGCTGTAGGCTTTGTCCTTATGGACGATGAAGGAAAGCGCGTCCACCTCGTCGCCGGAAAGAAGGATATCGAGCTTGACGAGGTCGCTCGTGCGGTATTCCGAGAACTCGTAGTCGAGCGACGCATAGCCCTTGGTGCGGCTCTTAAGCTGGTCGAAGAAGTCAAGGATGAGCTCGGCGAGCGGGATGTCGAAGTGCATCTCGACCGACTTCTCGGTCAGGTAGACCATGTCGCGCATCTCGCCGCGGTGCTCGATTCCCAGCTGCATGACGGCGCCGGTGTACTCAGGCGGCACGATGACCTTGGCGTTGAGATAAGGCTCCTCGATGTGCTCGATACGAGTGACATCGGGCAGTTCCTGGGGGCTGCGAACCTCGGCCATGGTGCCGTCGGTCTTGTATACGTGGTAGTCCACAGAGGGGGACGTAGCGATGAGCGAGAGGTTGAACTCGCGCTCCAGACGCTCCTTGACGACCTCCATGTGGAGAAGCCCGAGGAAACCGACGCGGAAGCCGAAACCGAGGGCGACGGAGGTCTCCGGTTCCCAGGTGAGCGAGGGGTCGTTGACGTGCAGCTTGTCGAGCGCGTCGCGGAGGTTCTCATAGTCCTTGTTGTCGATGGGGAACAACCCCGTGAAGACCATGGGCTTCGCCTCGCGGTAGCCCGGCAGCGGCTCGTCGGTCGGGTCTTCGGCATAGGTGAGCGTGTCGCCCACGCGCACCGCGTCCGGGTCCTTGAGACCCGTGACGACGAATCCGACCTCGCCCACGCCTAGCACGGGCAGGAGCTGCTCGGCCGGGCGCTTGACGCCGACGCCGTCGACGAGGAACTCGGTCCCCGTCTGCATCATGCGAAGGCTGCGGCCCTTCTCGATAGACCCGTCGAAGACGCGCACCGTGGCCACCACGCCACGGTACTCGTCGAAGTAAGAGTCGAGTATGAGGGCCTTGAGCGGGGCGTTCGCGTCGCCCTCAGGAGGCGATACGAGAAAGACGATGGCCTCCAACAGGTCGTGGATGCCCTCGCCTGTCTTTCCCGAGACGCAGACGGCGTCGTCTGCGGGGATGGCCAGGTCCTCCTCAATCTCTTCTTTGACCTCGTCGGGGTGCGCAGAGGGGAGGTCGATCTTGTTGATGGCGGGGACGATGTCCAGGTTCGCGTTCATGGCGAGC
>CAZEHG010000026.1:0-15221 GCA_964512475.1 uncultured Atopobium sp. | reverse complement strand
CGACGTCATGATCGCCACCGTGGTCATCCTCATCATCATGGTACAGGTCATCCAGACCCTGTGTAACCTGCTCGTCCGCGGCTGCGACAAGCGAATGCGCTCCTAGCGCATATACACAGTACCCGGCGCCGCCGAACAGATCAAAACCGCGCGCCTCAATCCACCCCCCCATTCGGAGTCATGCCAGACCCCCTGGCCGCTCATATATCGATTCGTCTTTGGGAAGAGAAGCAACCTTTGAAAGGAACCGTTATGTCCATCAAGAAGTTCATCAAGCCGGCCGCCGGCATCCTCGCCAGCGGCGCCCTCGCCCTCTCGCTCGTCGCCTGCGGCGGCAGCAGCTCGTCGAGCAGCACCAGCTCCGACACCAGCACCGCCTCCGACAACGTGATCACCGTCGGCGCCTCGCCCTCGCCCCACGCCGAGATCCTCAACGCCGTGGCCGACGAGCTCAAGGCCGAGGGCTACGAGCTCAAGGTCGTCGAGTACAACGACTACATCCAGCCCAACGTCGCGCTTGCCGACGGCGACCTCGATGCCAACTACTTCCAGCACGCCCCCTACCTCGAGAACTACAACGAGGAGAACGGCACCGACCTCGTAAGCGCCACCGCGGTTCACTTCGAGCCGATGGGCATCTACGCCGGCAAGAGCTCCGACATCAAGAACGTGCCCGACGGCGCCAAGATCGCCGTTCCCTCCGACGCCACCAACGAGGCCCGCGCGCTCCTGCTGCTCCAGGAGCAGGGCGTGATCACCCTCAAGAGCGGCGCCGGCCTTGAGGCCACCACCAACGACATCGAGTCCAACCCCCACAACGTGCAGTTCGTCGAGGTCGAGGCCGCGTCCGTCGCCCGCTCGCTGCAGGACGTCGACTTCGCGGTGATCAACGGCAACTACGCGCTCTCCGCCGGCCTCGACACCTCCGCCACCCTCGCCTCTGAGGGCGCCGACTCCGAGGCGGCCCAGACCTACGCGAACATCGTGGCCGTCCGCAAGGGCGAGGAGGACTCCGACAAGACCAAGGCCCTCGTCAAGGCCCTGACCAGCGATACCGCAAAGAAGTTCATCGAGGAGCAGTACAAGGGCTCCGTCATCCCGGTGTTCTAAGCGCTGATGCAGCGCCGGTGGTGAGCAACGCCGGCGGCGAGCTGCGCCGCGAAACCACCGCCGCGCCATAGAGTTTCAACCAACGCCCCGTCCCTGCGTGCAGAGACGGGGCGTTTTGATGCATACTTGCATGCATGACTACCACATTTGCCGAGCTCGGGCTAAACGAGCAGATCCTGGCCGGGGTCGAAGCCCTCGGTTTCACCACTCCCACGCCGGTGCAGGCCGGCGCCATCCCTGAGGTCCTCGCCGGGCGCGACGTCGTCGCCTCCGCGCAGACCGGCACGGGCAAGACCGCGGCGTTCGCCCTGCCCACGTTGCAGGTCATCGCCGGTGCCGAAGGACCCGGCCCGCACGCCCTCGTCGTCACGCCGACGCGAGAGCTCGCCGCCCAGATAGACAAGGTCGTGAGCGTCGTCTGCGAGAACACCGGCCAGCGTGCCGTCATCGTCATGGGCGGCGCCCGCTTCGAGAAGCAAATCAAGCAGCTCGACCAGGGATGCGACCTTCTCGTCGCCACGCCAGGGCGCCTGCTCGACCTCATGGAACACAATCACGTGAGCCTTGCCAACGTGCGGACGCTCGTGCTCGACGAGGCAGACCGCATGCTCGACATGGGCTTCTGGCCGAGCGTTCGCCGCATCATGCACGCGCTACCGGCCAAGCACCAGACGCTGCTCTTCTCGGCAACCATCCCACCATCGATCAAGTCGACCATCGACGCGCTGCTCACCGATCCCGTGACGGTCGAGATCGCCCGCGTGGGTGAGACTGCCGACACCGTCGACGAGCATCTCTGCCCTGTCACGCAGGCCCAGAAACCGGAGCTTCTGCGCGCGTTGCTGCAGACCGGCGGCGCGGCGGGCGAGAAACCCGAGCGCGTGCTCGTCTTCTGCCGCACGAAGCACCGCGTGGACGACGTCTGCAAAATGCTCCAGAACGCGCAGGTCAAGGTCGACGTCATGCACGCAGACCGCCCGCAGAAGGCCCGTGAGAAGGCGCTCGAGAGGTTCCGCGAGGGCAAGGTCCAGGTACTCGTGGCCACCGACGTCATGAGCCGCGGCATCGACGTCTCGGGCATCGACGCCGTCGTCAACTTCGACGTGCCCATGGACCCCGAGGACTACGTTCACCGCATCGGCCGCACGGGCCGCGCGGGCGCCACGGGCCACGCCTACACCTTCGTCGCCCCCGACGAGATAAGCCCCCTTCGCGAGATCGAGTACTTCACGAAGAAGCTCGTGCCGACGTGGGACCTCGAGGGCTTTACCTACGACGCCGGGCGCATCATCCCGCAAGAGGGCCGCAGCGCGAAGAAGCCCACCCGCACGATGTTCGCCGGCTCACGCTCCCGCGGGCGCGGTATCTCCGGCGGGCGTTACGGCAGGCACTATTAGGGACAAAGGGGACAACGCCGCCCGTTGCGCCATCGGCGCGCGTGCGGCGTTGTCCCCACATTTATGAAGAAAGGCGCTGGAATGAAGCAGGCACGCCCCTACCCGAAGGTCGTCGTCACGCGCAAGGCCGCGCGCTCGCTCAAGGCGGGGCACCCGTGGGTTTTCGAGGGGGAGGTCCTCGATGCCGAACCGGCCGAGAACGGCGCCGTCGTCGACGTCTTTGAGGAAAACGGCACCTGGCAGGGCGCAGGGCTTCTTTCCAAGGAGTCGAAGATCCGAGTGCGCATCGTCACGCGCAACGCGAACGACCGCGTGGATGAGGCGTTCTGGGCCCGGCGCATCTCCTACGCCTGGAACCACCGCAAGGCCACGATGGGTGGGCGGGCCTTACCCGGGTGCGAGCCCGACACGAACGCGTGCCGCGTGGTCTTCTCCGAGGCCGACCAGATGCCCGGCCTCATCGTCGACCGATACGAGAACGTGCTGGTCACGCAGATTGGCACCGTTGGCATGGAGCTGCTGCGGCCTGTGATCTACCCGCTGCTCCTTCAGACGCTGCGCGCCGACGGCCAAGACGTGACCGCCGTCTACGAGCGCAATGACTCGCCGAGCCGCGCCAAGGAGGGCCTTGCCCTATACAAAGGCTGGTGGGACGGCAAAGGTGCCGAGGTCCCTGAGACCCCGCGCATCAAGGTCGTCGAGAACGGCCTCACCTTCGACCTCGACATCGAGAACAGCCAGAAGACGGGCTTCTTCCTCGACCAGAAGTACAACCGGCGCGCCGTTCGGCAGATCGCGGCCGGCCGGCGCGTGCTCGACTGCTTCTGCCATGTGGGGCCGTTCGGGTTGAACGCCGCCGCGGGCGATGCCGACTTCGTGCGCTGCGTCGACGTGAGCCAGACCGCCCTCGACCTCGCGGAGCAGAACGCGCGCCTGAACGCTCTCGACGACCGTATGGGCTTTACCTGCGCGAACGTCCTCGAGTACCTACCCGAGTTTGCACGCAACCGTGTTCGCCAGCGCGAGGAGGGCGGCCCGTTCGACCTCATCGTCCTCGATCCGCCGGCCTTCACGAAGAGCCGCGGCACCGTCAGCCACGCTGCCAAGGGCTACCGCGAGATCAACTACGCGGCCATGCGCCTCTTGCCGCGCGGAGGGTATCTTGCCACGTGCAGCTGCAGCCACTTTATGACGCGCGACCTGCTCGCGCAGGCCGTCGCCGATGCTGCGCACCAGGCGAACGTGCAGCTCAAGCAGGTCGAGGAGCGTCAGCAGGCGCCGGATCACCCTATCCTCTGGGGCGTACCCGAGAGCCATTATTTGGACTTCTTCATTTTCCAGGTGGTGTAGGCGAGGGCGCGGAGGCGCGAGCCGCGGCGGAGAAGACTTGATGAGGCGCTGGTGAGAATGAGCGTTACCTCTCACCAGCGATTTTGATGATCAGCCCTCAGATTACCGCCATCGGGTGCGCTGCCGTCGAGCCGTGCGAAAGTCTCAAGGGCACAAACTTCGACTTTTCGCACTTTAAAATGCCCGCTCTCGGTAGAGAGGGCGTATTGTTTGACGTTCCCGCAGGTAGATTAACCGTACGATTTTGGGCTACTCACGGTCTCTAATTTTAAAGTGCGAAAAGTCAGACTTAGTGCTCAATTACCCCCGACAGCAGGGGGCCGGTGCCGCTCGCCGCGGCCGCAGCGCGTTTGGCTTCCTTCGCCCGGGAGCGGCGGGCCCGGAAGAAGTCCCGCAGCTGACTCGCCGCCTCCTCGGCAAGCACGCCGGCCTCTACATCGAACTCATGGTTGAGGCGCGCGTCGTGGCTCACGTTGTACAGTGTTCCGAGCGCGCCGCCTTTGGGGTCGGCCGCGCCGTATACGCAGCGTTCGATGCGGGCGTTGACCATGAGGCCGGCGCACATAAGGCACGGCTCGAGCGTCACGTAGACCGTGCAGCCGGAAAGACGCCAGCGGCCGAGCGCGCGCGAGGCCGCGACCATGGCCGAGAACTCCGCATGCGCCGAGGGGTCGAGGTCGGTCTCCCGGCGGTTGTGAGCGCGCGCCACCACCTCGCCGCCGTAAACCACGACAGCGCCGATCGGCACCTCACCTTCTTCGGCGGCAAGACGGGCCTCCTCGAGCGCCTCGCCCATGAACCGCTCGTCGTCGGTCATCGCGCGCCGCCCCCGAGCTGCCTGTCGTTCTGCTTGATGTGGTTACCGATAATCTCGGAAACGTCGAGGATCGTCACGAACGCGGAGGCGTCTACCGAGTCCACGATCTCGCGCAGCTCGCGCATCTCGAACTTGGTGATCACGCAGTACAGAACCTTCTTCGGCCCGCTGACCAGGCCTGAGCCGTCCATCATGGTGACGGTTCGGCCCATCTGGTCGTAGATGCGCTCGCAGATCTGACCGGCGTCCTCCGTCACGATGAGCGCAGCCTTGGCCTGGTTCATCTCGGACTCGACCATATCGAGCACCTTTGAGGTAATGAAATACGTAAGCAGCGAATACATGGCGCGGTCGAGCCCAAACAGGAGTCCGGCGAGCCCGTAGATGACCACGTTCATGCACAGCACCATCTCGCCGACGGCGAGGTTCGTGCGGCGACTCAGCAAAATGGCCACGGCTTCCGTGCCGTCCAGGCAGCCGCCGGCGCGGATGACGATGCCGACGCCGAGGCCCAGGAGCACACCGCCGAAACAGACCGCCAGCAGCGTCTCGTCGGTGGCGTTAGCCCAACCCGAGAACAGCGCGACGCACCCCGAGAAGACCGCCATCGAGAAGGCTGCCTTCATCGTGAAGCCCTTACCCAGCCGCATGCCGCCGAGCACGAGGAACGGCGCGTTGAGCACCACCGTCAGCACCGCGAGCGGAACCTCCGTCAGGTGGCTCACCATCATGCCGATGCCGATGACGCCGCCGTCGAGAATCGTGTTCGGGACAAGAAACTCCTCGATGGCGAACGCGGCGATGGCCGCGCCGAGCGCGAGGAGCAGGAAATTCAGCACAGGGTTGGAGGGACGTCGGTTCAAGGCGTCGGTTCCTTTCTTCATGGGTGCGATGCTCGTTGGGATATGTGGCCCATTTTACCCATGCCGCGGCACGCAACCTCTCTGCGTCCGCTAATATATAGAAGCTCGCATCTCCGGAGGAGTGGCAGAGCGGTTGAATGCAGCGGTCTTGAAAACCGTCGTGCGGTAACCCCGTACCGAGGGTTCGAATCCCTCCTCCTCCGCCATATTTCCTGCGCAGACCAGGATTCCCGAGGTCGCGCCCGGACCAAAGGAGCCGCTCATGACCATTGCCGTCATCGTCATTGCCGTAATCGTTGTCATCGTCGTCGCTTGGATTGCCATCAGCAACGGCATCGTTCGCGCATCGAATAAGTGCGACAACGCATGGCAGACCATCGAGGCGCAGCTCCAGCGTCGCCATGACCTTATCCCCAACCTCGTCGAAACCGTCAAGGGCTACGCCGCCCACGAGTCGAAGACCCTCCAGGCCGTGACCGATGCCCGGACAGCCGAGGCCAAGGCGGCCACACCCGAAGAAAAGATGCAGGCGGCCGCACGCCTGACCGGGGCAGTCAACAGCCTGCTCGCCGTCGCCGAGAACTACCCCGACCTCAAAGCCAGCGCGAATTTCCAGCAGCTCCAGGCCGAGCTCGCCGACACCGAGAACCGGCTCAGCTACGCGCGCATGAGCTACAACGACGTGGTCATGGACTACAACGACGCGATTCAAACCTTCCCGGGCAGCCTCGTCGCCGGCGGGCGTCAGCCGCGCCAAGGCTTCTCCGCAGACGCGGACGTCGCGGACAGCCCGAAGGTCAGTTTCTAAGACCTAGCTCGTAGACTAGACAAGAGAGGCGCGCCGACGGAAGCTCCCGTGGCGCGCCTGCCGTTTTTCTCTGCCTCGTCTACTGCTCCCGACGCCCCAGCCGGCGGTCGCGATAACGCTTCGCCCACACTCCGCCGGCCGCGAGCACGGCGATATCCGCCACTCCGATGCCGACGCCGATCCACTGGATGCCGGTCTTCTTCACCGGGCGCGCGATCTCGGAGCTCTGCGACGCGCGCGCGTTCAGCCAGGTATAAAGCGCGTCTTTGGTGGCCCGGCGCAGGTTCGTCTGGAAGCTGATGGCCCGCGCCTCGGACGCGGTGCCCTTCGCCGACATGAGCTCGTCCTCGGTGAAGCCGTACTCGAAGGTGCCATTGCCGAAGACGCCGTCCATGTAGAGGTCGCCACCGGCGCGCAGCATCTGGTCGGCGTTCATGTACTTGTGGTGGTCCGCGTAATCGGTGATCACGGTGCCATCGAAACCCCACTCCCCGCGCAACACGTCCGTGATCAGGGCTTTATTGCCGCCGGCCCACGTCGCGCCGATGCGGTTGTACGAGGTCATGAACCCGGTCGCATGGCCCTTGACCACCGCGATCTTGAACGGCCTCAGGTACAGCTCGCGCAGGGTCTGCTCCGTCAGCCACTCATAGAGCGAGTCGCGGTAGGACTCCTGGTTGTTCAGCGCCAGGTGCTTCAGGTAGCAATACGTCCCTGAATCCTTCATGCCCGCGACCACGGACGCGGCCATCTGGCCCGATATGGTCGAGTCCTCCGAGAAATACTCATAGTTGCGCCCGCAGAGCGGGCTGCGGTGGATGTTCACGCTCGGCGCGTAGAGTCCGTCGACGCCGAGGGCCGCGGCCTCGAGGCCGAGCTGACGGCCGTATTCGCGCGCGAGGTCGTCGTTCCAGGTCTGGGCGAGCACGGTCCCGGCGGGATACCCGACGCCCATCGTCAACTGGTTGAACGACCCGACCTGCGAGGGCCCGTCGACTTCCTTCGTCAAGGGCCGGCCCACCGAGTCGATCGCCGCGGTGGAGATGTAGCTGTGCAGCACGACATTGCTCATCTCATCCACGGTCAAGCTGTCAAGAAGCTCGTCCCACATCGCGTCGTCGTAGTTCAGGCCCAGGCGCTCCCCCAGCTCGGTGAGAAGCCCGTCCTCGCAGAGGGTATAGGCCGACCTGCCCGACGTCGCGCGCAGCGTCAGCTGCAAGCTCTGCCCAACAAGCCCCTGATAGCCGGCGGCGTCGGCCTCGACGTCCTTCTCCGTGTACAGGTTGAGGCTCGCGACATTGTCGGTCATCGCGCGGTCGGGGTCGGACTTCTTCGCGAAGGTGCCGGCAAAGTCCGCGCGCGTGAGCCAGGTGATATCGGCCCCCGAGTTCGACCCGTCGATCGAGATGCCGTCCCATGCGTCGTCGCCCGTAAAGCGGTTCTTGACCTCGGCGCCTGTGACGAGGTCCTCGGAGCACTCCTCGGTGCACGGCGCATAAAGCGTCGTCGACGCGTACTCGCAGTCCGCGACCTCGTGCGCGTTGCGCTTGAGCTCGACCGTGTAGTCGCCGCTCTCGAGCTCGTAGCCGGTAAAGCCGTCGCCGTTCGCGTCGTAGCAGTCGTAGCTCGCCACGTCGTCCAACATGAACGAGAGGCTGACTTCCTGGCTCTCGCCCGGCTCGAGCAGCTTGGTCTTCGCGTACGCCACAAGAACGGTCAAGGCCTTCTCGATGCCGCCTTCGGTGTACGGCGGCGTGCAGTAGAGCTGCACGACGTCGCGGCCGGCCGAGGAGCCCGTGTTCGTCACCAGCACGGTCACGGTGAACTCCGTGTCGCGCGAGACGCGCGCGCCCTGGCCCGGCGTGCGGCCAGTCACCTGCCAGTCGAAGGTCGTGTACGAGAGGCCGTAGCCGAACGGGTACTGGACCACGGCGTCGTAGCCTTGGCCGTGCTTGTTCTTGACGTTGTCCCAGTAACCCTCCGCGTCGGCCGTCTCGTACCAGCGATAACCGACGTAGATGCCCTCGGCGTAGTCGACGAAGCGAACGCCGTCGTACTTCTCGTCAGTGCCGACGTTCGGGTTCTTCGTGCCGTCGGCCGGGTAGAGGCCGCTGCCGTTCGTGTACACGCCCTCGCCCATGGCGCCCGAGTTCGCCCAGCTCGCGGCCGTGGTGAAATCGTACGCGTATGTGTCGGTGGTTCGGCCGGAGGGGTTGATGTCGCCCCACAGCGCCGCGACGACCGAATCGGCGCCGACCTCGCCCGTCGGCCCGGCAAGAAGGGCGGCGTCAATGCCGGGGATGGTCTCTATCTCGCCGAGCTCCATCGTGTTCGTCGAGTTGACGACCACGCACACGTGCTCGTAGTGGACGCCGACGTAGCGCAGCAGGGCCTCTTCCTCAGTCGAGAGCTCCAGATAGGTGCGCGTGACGTCCGCGGTCACGTCGCCGCCCTTGGTGTTGACCTTGTACTGGACCGCCGGGCAGTCGATGCTCTCGCCCGTTATGCGGCCGATGACCACAATCGCTGTGTCGGAATACGCCTCGGCGTTGGAAAGAAGCTCGTCGGAGTAGCAGGAGTCGTCGTAGACGCTCGGCTCGTAGAGGCGGCAGTACTCCGACGCATGGCTGTTCAGCGCACCCGCGGACTTGTAGTCGCGCTCGCCGTGGAACGACTTGTACATGTTGGCGAGCTCGGCGTTGTACTCGACGCCGGCGGCCGTGAGCGCCTCGAGGAAGCCCTCGGTCGTGCCGCTGACCTGGCCAGACCCGGAGCCCGCGGCCACCCACTGCGTCGAGGCCCACCCGAACACGTTGACTTTCTTCATCGACGACTCGAGCGGGAGCGTCTTGCCCTCGTTGCGAAGAAGGACGATGCCCTCGCCCTCGATGCGCTTGGCCAGTACGCGGCCGTCGTCCATGACGGCCGACTTCTCGTCCTCGGAGATATCGACCTCATCTGCGCCCAAATACGCGTTGATGGTATCGCCGAACAGCGCCATCGCCACGTTCGCCGCGACGACGACGGCCACAACCGCGGCCGCGCCGATATAGCCGGCGACCTTGAGGACCTGCTTCTTCGTGGGGCGCTTCACGGGTGTTCCTATTTGCTCGCCTTGTCGAACTCGTCCTTGAAGGAGGAGAACATCTTTCCCATGCGGCCGATCTGCTTGCCGACCGCTTTGGCCGCAGCGTCGCCCGAAGCCTTCTTCACAGCAGGTTTCTTTGCCGAGGGCTTGGCGGACTTGGTCGCGGAAGGCGTGGCGGCAACGGCGGCCTTCTTGGCGGTATTTTGCGCTTGAGCTGCGACTGATTCATCGGCAGGTGCGTACGTCCTCGGCTCGTCGGCGGCGGAACGCTCGTCCTCGCCGGCCCGCAGGGTCTCCACCGGCTCGCTCACACGGACATCGGCGGCGGGCACGGCAGGTGCCTGGGGTACCTGCTTCTTCGGTGCGGGCGTCTCGTTGTCCGTCGCCGCGTCCTCGATGGCGCGCTTCGCGCGGCCGAGCATGCGGCCGAAGGCGTACGAGCCCTTGTCGACCGCCTCGCCGGCGGCCTTGCCGGCCTTCTGGGCAGCCTCGGCACCCTTGATCTTGGCCTTCGCGTAACCTTCGCCCGCCTTCGCGGCCACGCCGCCATCGAGCTCCAGGCTCGCTGCCTCGTCGTCGACGATCATGTAGCCTTTGGAGTAGCCGCGCACCATGGTGGCGGGAATCTCGAAGCTGCCCACGATGGCGCGGGCCACGCCGCCGTCGCCGACGAAGAACTTGCTCACCTTGCCGGTCTTCGCGTCGAACTCGGCGTCGGAGACGTAGCCGAGCTTCTTGCCGCCGACGGTCTTGGCGTCCATGCCCGCCCACATGACGCAGGCGTCCCAATCGAGCGCGAGGCGCTT
This sequence comes from uncultured Atopobium sp., assembly GCA_964512475.1. Lineage (GTDB taxonomy): Bacteria > Actinomycetota > Coriobacteriia > Coriobacteriales > Atopobiaceae > Paratractidigestivibacter. The sequence goes on along the minus strand of CAZEHG010000026.1, from coordinate 4,982 downwards.
ACGGGCGTCGTCGTCCAAGGCGGCGGACTCGCGCGCCACGCGCAAGGTGCCGTCGTCCTGGACAGCATAGGAGTCGAAGGCGAGAAACGCGTCCGGGCGCTTGACCATGCCGGCGATCTCGGGGCGGGACACGAGGAAGCCAACGACCTCACGGCCGTTCGGCGAGAAGACCGCCATGTGGACTTTGCCGAGCTTGGAGAGCTTGACCTGCTCCCGACCGTCCTTGCCCTTCTTGGCCTTCTTCGGAACGTAGACCTTGCGGCCGTAGAGATCGTTGACTTTAAGCAAGGCTAGGCCTCGTCCTTCTCGGGCTCGACGACCTCGACGTGAACGGCCTCGGCGGGAGCGGTGCCCTGCTCGGCGGCTGCGCCGGCCATGGAGACCACGGAGTCGGCGACGGTGTTGACGGCCTCGGTGACCTGCTCGGAGGTCTGAGCGACCACGTCGGAGAGGGAGTCGCGGAGCTGGTCCATGCGCTCACGGGCGGCGTCGACCTTGGCGCGCAGCTCGTCGGTCTTCGCATCGACGGTCGGGCGGACGCCGGCAACCTGCTCGTTGACGGCGGCGCCGGCGCGTTCATAGGTGTCCACGGCGGAATCCCAGGCGTCGTTCATGGCGTCAGCGGCCATGGCGCGGGACTCGGCGCCGGAGCGCGGCGCGATCATGATGCCCGCAACGACACCGGCGGCCGCGCCGAAGATGCTGCCAAGGATGAAACCAACGGTCTTCTTGCTCATAAGGTCCTCCAAAGTTGTTATGGCTGCTGCAACGTTAGGTATCTCTTACCCGAAGGCACGAACGCGCGGGCAAGGGTTACCGGTTGGACATTAACGGACGACGTGGGGGCGCGGGACGTTGTCGAAGCCCCAGTCGTCGGCAGGGGCGCTGGGCGCCTCGGGCTCCTGCTCCTCGGCGGGCTCTGCGTCCGGGGAAGCCTCGGGCTCGGCGGGCGCGGGCTCCGATTCGGGCTCGCCCTCCGGCTCGGGCTCGGCCTCCGGCTCGGGCACGGGCTCCGGCTCGGTCAACGGTTCGTCGGACGCCTCGGGGTCCGCGGAGACGCCGTCGGCGTCATTGTCACCGGTGTCGTCATACTCCGCGGCCGGCGAAGCCTCCGCGCCGTCACCGACGAGCTCAGGTGTTTTCTCAGCCGCGATGGGCGCGGCGAGAATGGCCTCGACCTCCGCCTCGTCGACCACCGGCTCCTCAGGCTCCGGGGCCGCGGCGGGCTCCGCGGGGGACACCGGCGGCTCGGCGGCAACCGGCTCCGTCTCAGGCTCAGGCTCGGACGCCTGGGCTTCCCCCGCCGACCCTTCGCAAACGTCATCGGCAGCGGCGACCGGCTGTTCCTCCCAAGGCGCGGGCACGAGCTCGTCCTCCGGCTCCCCCTCGACCTCGGGGAGGCTCTTGACCAGGTCGACCAGGCCGGACGCGATAGCATCCGCATCGGGCTTGGGGTCGCCGCCGCCCGAGAAGGCCCACTGCATGAGCCACGCCGCGCTGGAGAGCGCGCCGACCACGAGCACGTCGTCGGGACATTTGAACGTCAGCTTGTAGGTACGCTCGCCCACCTCGGTGGTCTGACCGCACGAGATGTCGCCGGCGATGTCCGTCCTGGCAAGAAGTTCCACGGTCACGTGCTCGAGCAGGTGCGCGAGCTCGGTGTCGCCCATAACGTCGCCGAAGGTGCCGGACTCATCGCCCAGGCACACATGGTCGCGAAGCTGCGGCATGACCTCCCAGACGCGGGTCGTTCCCTCAAGGTCCTCACAAGTCATCATCGGCGCGCTCGGCGCGAGCTCGACGGTCGCATCAAGGTTCTTCGGGCCGACAACGACCTTCTTGATTTCAAATAGCTGAGCCATCGCGGCCCCTCTCGTTCAGAGCCCGTCCCCCCGGGCTCGGCGCAACTTCTGTTCATTGTAGTCAAGGAAGCGGTGCGGGGCCTATTGCTTATCGGCGGCCGCTTCCTTGGCATCGTCGCCCGAGGACTCGGCGGCGCGCTCCCTCTCGGAGACAGGCTCTGGCGCCGTCACCCGCAACAGGCTCACGCGGCGGCCGCGCATGGACTGAACGCGGAAGTGGTACCCGTCCTTCTCATACAGGTCGCCGGGATGCGGGACCTTGTCGGCGAGCTCGAGCACGTAGCCCGCGATGGTCTCGTACTCCTCGTTATCCTCCACAGGCCATCCGAGGTCAATGGCATCGTCGAGCGAGAAACGCCCATCAACCAGCCACTCGTTGTCGGAGAGCTTGGTCAGGTACTTGTTGTCCGGGTCGAACTCGTCCTCGATCTCGCCGACGATCTCCTCGACGATGTCCTCGAGCGTGATCACGCCCGCGGTGCCGCCGTACTCGTCGACGACGATGACCATCTGGTCATGGCTCGTCTGCATCTCAGAGAGCAGCGGGATGATGTCCTTGGTGTCGGGCACGTAATTGGCAGCGCGCACATAATCGCCGATGAGCGCGCCGCCCTTCCCGCCGTCGATGATCGGGCTGATGATGTCCTTGATGTGGGCGATGCCGATCACGCGGTCGACGGAGCCGTGGTAGACAGGTACGCGGGAGAAGCCGGTGCGGCGCATGAGGCCGAGGACCTCATTCAGGTTCTTGGTGTCCTCGACACAGGTCATGTCCACGCGCGGGATCATGACCTCGCGGGCGATGGTATCGCCCAGGTCGATGACCTCGTGGATCATGGACTTCTCCTCCTCCGAGAGGTCGTCGGAGTCGGTGACCATGTACTTGAGCTCCTCCTCCGAGACGTCCTGGCGGTCGTCGGCGGACTTGATACCCAGAACGGTGGAGAGACCCGCGGCGGACTTTGAGGTCAGCCAGACAAGAGGGGTCGCCACCTTCATGAAGCCGCGAACAGGACCGGCGACGGACTTCGCCACCGACTCCGCGTTGGCCAGCGCCAAGCGCTTGGGAACAAGCTCGCCGATAACGGTCGAGACGTACGCCACGATGAGCGTGATGGCCACGACAGCGATGCTGCCGGCGATTCCCTCGGCCACGCCGAGGCTCACGAGCCAGCTAGCAAGGGGGTCGGAGAGACTCGTGGCAGCGAACGCCGAGGACGCGAAGCCCACAAGCGTGATGGCCACCTGGATGGTTGCCAGGAACTGGTCGGAATCGGACGAGAGGTCAAGGGCGTTCTTCGCGCGTTTGTCGCCCTCATCGGCTTCGGGCTCGAGAAGTGCCCTCTTCGCAGTGGTCACCGCCATCTCGGATGCCGAGAAAAACCCGTTGACCAGCGTAAGAACAAACGTGACGGTGATGCTGATGGCTACGTCCATGCGCGGTTGCGCGACCTCCTTGGGTCGAGGGTCAGATTCAGCCGTGCGTTAGACGTTGGTCCGCGCGGCTTAAGACATAGATTCTAGCAGGTCATAAGGCGCGGGCTGTTTCATACCCGTTGCAGGAGCATCAGGCCTCCCCACGCCAGCGACGCAGGCGCCCACTGCAAGGTTTGGCTCTTCGTGCGACGTAGAAGGAATGCCCTTGCAAGGTTTTGGCTTTCGTGCAGCGTAAGTTCAGGCGAAAACTGCGCTTCAAAGCCCTCAAAGCGGGATTTTGCCCTCGAAACAGGCCGAATCAGCCCCCATCAACGTCGCACGAAAGCCAAAACCTTGCAGCGATTCGTCCCTTACGTCGCACTTGGAGCAAAACCTTGCACGGCTCTGCGTCGCATCTCCTCTTGTGCCTTGAGAACCGCGGTGCTTGGGGCCGCACGGCGCACCCCCAAAGCCTCCTGCAGGTCTTGCATAAATACGCTTAGCTTGACGTCGCTGCGAACCACCTCGTTCGTCATGACGAAGACCCTGAACCCCATGTTCTCAAGCACGCGGCGCCGGGCCTCGTCGTGCTCCTTTTCCCGCGGCGAAAGATGATGGACGTTGCTGTCGTACTCCAGCGACACTTTCTTGTCGAGCCAAAGGAAATCGGGGCTGACCGTCGCCTGCCCCAAAGCCGCCTTCTGCGACTTTGGGACCTTTATCGTCGCATTCATCTCAAATCCCCGCAGGTCATAGCCACCCTTCCTACGAGAAAGACTCAGGAGGACGGCGACGTCGGTCTCTCGGGGAGAGTTTGACCCGTCTACCACAAGCTCGAGCGCAGAGCAGGCTCGCTTTGCCCCTCGCACCCCCAGGGCACGGGCGGCGGAAGCATATGAGCCCAACTCGGCGACCGTAGTCAAGGGGGCCAGGTCTTGCGCGCCTTCATAGAGCGCCGTGGACGGCAGCCCGTAGGTCCCGCACGCCTCGTACGCGAGCGCGGCAAGCTCCGCCTCGTCTAAGAGGCTCGCGAGCTGCATGAACGTGGCCGGAAAGGAACATACCCACGCCTCGTTGTCCAACCAGGTCAGCTGCCCGGAAAGCGGCCCCGACCACACATGGTCGTTCAGGGCATCGCAGTTCCTGCGCTCGCCGCGAGCTCTCACCACAGTATCGAGCGGCAACCCCGAGCCGCACAGGTCGGCCGCTCTCTTTGCCCTCGCAAGAAGGCTTTCGTCGCGGCAGGCGCCATAGACGATGCCCTCCGGCTCGGCCGCCGGCCCCGCCCCAGCGACGCGCGCCGACCGCCAGAAATCCAACGCCGATGCATACCCAACGACAATCGCTCGCTCAGTCACGGCACCCCCTCTGAAGGTAAGAAGAAGCGCCGGCCCCATCAAAGACCGGCGCTTCCCTTCGTTGCCAGCTGTTGTATCGCTACTTCTCGCCGGCGGCGCGGCGCGCGGCGTAGTCGGCCGCGAGCTTCTGCTGAATGTCGTGCGGAACCTGCTCGTAGCCGCAAAGCTCGAGCGTGAACTCGCCGGTGCCGCGCGAGAGCGACCGCAGCCGGGTCGCGTAGTCGGTGACCTCGGCGTAAGGGATCGTGGCCTCAACCGTGGTCTGCCCGGCGGTCGCGCCGTCGCCCGCGACCATGCCCTCGACGCGGCCGCGGCTCGCGGAGACGTCGCCCATCACGGAGCCGGC
>CAZEHG010000025.1:0-15467 GCA_964512475.1 uncultured Atopobium sp. | reverse complement strand
TCGCGTCGAGCTGGGTGAAGACCGACAACTACGAGGCCTCCTACCAGGCCATCGAGACCTGTGTTCAGAAGGGCTACCGTCGCTTTCTCGTGGTCACGGCCGAGCCCGGGCTCATCTCCAGCCGCATCGAGCGCATGAGCGGCTTCGTCGACGCACTCGAGAGCCACGACATCGGCTTCACGCAGTTCGTCATCGAGAACGACCGCGTGAACGAGGAGAAGCTCAGCACCTTCCTCGCGGCGAACATCGACGGCGAGACGCCGACGCTCGTCTTTGCCCCCAACTGCTGGGCGCTGCCGGAGGTCTACAAGTGCTGCCGCGACTACTACGACCTCATGCCCGACCACGTGGGCCTGCTCGGTTTCGACAACACCGAGTGGGTGAGCGTGGCCTCCCCTTCGGTCTCCGTCGTCGTCCAGCCCGCGCGCGAGGAGGGCGCCACCGCCGCGCGTATCCTTTTAGACGCCGTCGCCGAGAAGGGTGAGGCGGAACCGCACCAGGTCCTCGACTGCCAGGTCCAGTGGGGTGACACCACGCTGTAGCTGCGGCGCGAGGAACCATAATCACAAACAGCAAACCGCCGTAACCAGCAACAGAGACCCCTTGCCGATTGCATAGCGCACGGCGGGAATGACAGTTTTCGGACAGCTGAGGTTGGTGTTGGCCTCGACCTTAATAAGAACCGGCTCGCCAGGAACGTCCCCAACGGCACGCACCCTGCACCAAAGCTCCGCTTCCTCAAGCGACATCCGATGATAGTCCCCCGGCACGGCGAAACCGCAATCATATGCGTCGCAGGCCACGTCGCTCTTTATACGGTGCCGACGGATATGGGAGGCCCCGTCCGAAAGCGGCTCAACCTCCGTCTCAACCTCGATTCCTGGCCATGGCGACCAGCGAGAAACTTGGGCCAGAACACCGTCCTCACCTATCCGGACATCCGCGCCCTCGACCCCGTCGCGCACGAAAACACGCCCGTTGATCACGAACGCGAGCATACTGTCCGGCGCCGCCTCCTCGACGCTCCTCAGCGACCTGGCAACGCTAAAGCCAAAACGTGACGAATAGGCGAACTTCGAGTACTTGGCGTCCGACTGCGCGAAAGGATGCCCCGGTACCCGGCCGCTCGGAAAGAGCGTAGTCTCGCCCGCGGCATCCCGGACAACCAGCGCCGTCCCGCCAAGGGCCATGTCGACGCTTGGGCCAACAGTAAGCGGTTGGCAAGAAGCGCGCCAAAACCGGTCCGTCTCCGGCAACGCCAGGCAAGCGAAGGCCATGAGGCACCACATGGGAGAGCCGGCGGCGTTGTACCCCTCCGCCATATGCAGGTCGGGATAGCGATATCCCACAGCAAGGACACCGCCGTTATCGACGATGCGGCTACGATCCCATGCCGTAATGTTGCGGACGACTAGCCCCTTCAGCACGCCCGGCGTGAACTCCGCGCCGAGGTCGATCCCCGTCGCGGCTGCCATAGACCAGAAGCCCGCCTGAGCGAACCGATACGTCATGGACCGCCCGTAGGGAACGCCCTCCCCGCGAGCGGAAAACAGCCTCACGTAATCCCGCGCGAACAGACGCGCCCGCTCCCGGTAACGGGCCGTGCGCCCGAGGTCGACGGCCGAGAACAGCTTGATATAGAGCAGCTCGAAGAGTTGGAACGTCATGGCGTTGTAATAGTCCGGAAGGCCGGTAGGGCCGTCCTGGTACCACCCATTGCCGAGGTAGAACGAATCAAGCGCCTTGAGGTCAAGCGCAAGCGTCGCCGCATCATAGCTGCAGCCGAGCTCGCGAAGCGCGAGATTCACCAGCACCCGGAACCATAGCCAGTTGCCGGAGGGAAAGGTATGGGCGTTCACCTGCGACAGCCATTCGACGACGTGCTCCCGCGACCGCGCGGCCAACGGCGCCCAGAGCACGTCCGGCGCCAACAACAGCGCATAAGCGAGCGCCGCCATCTCAACGAACCGCTGGTCATGGTCGCGGCAGGTGCCCCAATACTCTATTGATGCACGGTCCGTCCCCGCGTCCAGCCCGCGAAGATACAGTTCCTCGAAGACACCGCGGTCGCTCCTGCCGCCGCCGGCCCAGAAGGGCGCCAGCCCCCAAAGGGGACGCGCCCACGCCTCCATGGGAATAACCTCGTCCTCGTACTGCGCACCTCCTCCGGCGAGCCGCAGCTGAGCGCCGCCCTCGCTATAGCGCGGCAGCAGCGGCTCGAGATATGCGAACAGCTCCGCGGAGAGCTCAGGACGAGTTACCGTGCCCACAATCGACCCCTTTGCTTCTCGTCGCGATGCCTAACGCGTCTTGCACAAGACCTCGGCGACGACCTCGGACTGCTCGATGGCGCGTTCCCCACGCAAAGCCTCGCCCGTGACGCATGTATAGGCGATGTTCTTCTCGATCAACTCGTCCCCGGCGCCCATCTGAACGAACGGCTTGCCAATGCTTTCCGCATCCGGTACGTACTCGATTGAGCAATCGCTGAACCCGAGCGTCACGGGAGAGTCGTCCGGGCCCTTGCAGAACGATGTCATGCTGGCCCCCGTCACCGCGCAGTCCTGGAAGTGCAGGTCGAGCAGCGGCACCTCGGTCATGTACCCGCGGGGACTGCCGAAGTCGTAGTTGATCAGGCGGCCGGGGTTGTCGAACGTGCAGTCCGTGACGCGCCAATTACAGGCGTCGCCTCGGTAGGTATCGCCGCTGGGCGAGTAGTACTTAACGGCCGCATGCATGTGGTGCTTGCCGTCAAGAAGGTGAGGATACTCCCCAGGCCCCACGAAACGGCATCCCGAGACGAGCAGGTTCTGACACCCCAGGCGAATGGCGTTGCACGCGGTGTTGAGCAGGCAATCCTCCACGAGCACGTTGCGCGCGTCGAAGCCGGCGACGCAGTCATCGCCCGTCTTGAGCGTGCAGCGCCGGATGGTCACGTTGTTGCAGTGGTGCACGTTGAACCCATCGTGCCCACCCAGGATGGTCACACCCTCGGCGAGGACGTTGTCGCAGGAGTCGATCTGATGGCTCCAATTGGCGCCGCGAACAAAGGTGTAGCCGCGAAGCACGACGTTCCTGCAACGGCAGACGCGTATTCCCATGGCTCCGCGGAAACCCTCCTCGCCCGCCGGGTCCACGCAATCGACGCCGTCGATCGTGCTGCCGGGCTCGCCGGTAATGGCCACGTTCTCGGCGTCCGCGACGGTGATAAGCGCCTTGACGTAGTGCGGAGGAATGCTCTGGATGCGGACGATCTCGGGGTCGAGCGTGTAGGCAAGCGTGGTGGGCACACCCCAGTCCGTATAGTCGGCGATGACGTCTGAGCCCTGGATGTGCGCGCCGGCAGACAAGTACAGCTCAGTTCCGCCGTACATGCGCACGGAACCCACGCGGTACGTGCCGGCAGGGACGACGACAAGCGCCCCCTCGGCATCGCGGGCGGCATTGAGCACCGCCTGGAACTCGCCGGTCACAAGGCCGGCGGCACCGCCCTCAACGGAGAGCTCGACGGGGATGGTCAGGATGGTCCGGGACATGGGATTCCTCTCTACGGGTTAGAGACCGGCGAACTCGTCGGCCCAGCGAATTTCGATGGGGTCGTGTTTCTGCGGAACAAAGCCGATGGGCAGGATCGAGTAACACGACGTGCCCAGGTCGTCAGGGTGCCAGTGGTCGATCAGGGCATAGGGCGTCGGGCCAACCATAAAAACGCAGGTTATCTGTCCATCGAACGTCGTATGCTCGCGCGGCCCGCGGCAGGGGTTGTCGAGGAGCTTCCACGGCCCCATCATGCCCGGCGCCGTCGCGAACAGCGCCGCATTGGGGCGCCAGCCGCTGCAACCGCTCGTGAGCAGGTAGTACTGGCCGCGCGCCGCAAAGACACAAGGCGCCTCGCGTTCCTGTTCCGGGCATGCACGCGTCCATTCCCCGGCAACGTCGAGATAGTCCGATGTCAGGCGCGCCACATGAAGAGTCCGGTTGCACTCGGAGCTGTGCACGAGGTATCCCGACCCATCGAAATCGGAAAACAACGTGAAATCACGGCTATCTTGCCCACAGGGTCGCATGACGCGAACAAGCTCGAAAGGCCCCGCGGGCCCGTCGGCCACCGCGACGCCGACGCTCGCGGCGCAATACGCGGCGTCGTCGGCGTGGAACCACATGACGTAACGGCCGGTTGCGGGGCAGCGCAAGACACGCGGACGCTCCATTACGCCCGAGGGTCGCAGCACGTCGAGTCGGCTCGTCCCATCCGAGCGCAGGACGAGCCCGCAGTCGCTCCAGTTCACGAGGTCGCTCGAGCGGTAGCACCGGATGCCGATGGCATCCATGCGCCGCCCGACCGTGACGCCGGACTTATCCTCGCCATACCAGAAATACTCGGTCTCTCCGGAAGGGCCAAAGCCCGGCAGCGGCAGAATCCAACCGCCATGCGCCTGGATAGGCCTCCCCCCTACATCCGTCCACAGCGTTGCATTACGCACGGCGCCCCCAAACCTCAAGCTGAGAAAGGCCGGGGAAACCATCGTCCTCGGCGCGCTCGAATCCGGAGAGGCGCAGCCACTCGATGACCCGACCGCCCAAATCGAGGGTCTGTCGCAGCCCCGTCTTGTCAAGAAGGGCCGTGAGTCGCGCCCCGTCGGAGGTCTCGACCAACAGCCGGTTCCACCACGTGTCGTGCGGGTAGTCGGCGCGCAGGTACAGGCGCAGCTCATCGGCCACCACTGGCTCGCCGAAATCGACCTTGAGCCAAGCGTCGTCATGGCCGCGGACGCTCCAGCTCTCGTGCGGCCAGCTGCCGTGGCCCGCAGTCTCGAACACCCCGTCGATGACGTTGCGGGCAATGAACTGCGGGTTGTCGCAGCACACATTGGTGGTCGCGTGGGGAAAAGCCGGCGAAAACTCTCGCGGAGATCCAAGGTCATGCGCATTGAGCGCCAGGTTTCGCCAGGAAGTCGCCTCGCGCGGCTCCTCGATGCGCACGTAAGCCCAGTGCCGCTCGTCGGCAAAGGCCCAGCCTTTTCCGTAGGCCTTCTGGGCGCCACCGGTGGGTATGGGGAACTCGAAATACCCGCCGCGCAGCAGTACGCGACTCTCGGCCAGGCACACGTCCAGCTTCATGACCAGATGCACCGGGTCCTCGTCGCAGCGGACAACGATCCGGTCGCCCGGCTCATAGGCCCCGCGCCAGGACATCACGACCTCGCCGACGCCATCCGTGACGTAGCGCATAGCCCCGTCGGCACCAAGGACCGCAAGCATGAGGTCAGCCATCTAACAAGACCCCCAATCCTCGTACACAAAGCGCTTAAAGCACGCCAGCGCGGTTTTGTCCCACATATCCACGCAGGTCACGCCCACCATCGTCCCGGTATAGGCCCACCCGGACACAGCCTCGTCGCTCATAAGCGAGGCGTCGAGCACATAAGGCTCGCCCGACTTGCCGCACAGCAGTGAAGGGTTGTTACCGTCAACGGACCACAAAAGGCGCAGGTCATAGCCGTCGACGTCTACGCAGAGCGTCACCTCACGCGCATGGGCGGGCACAACAGGACGGACCCCGGCATCCAGCGGGACGAACTTGCCGCCGAGATTCGTCGTGAGGTCAATAACGCGCGCATCAAGCCGCTCGTCATAGGCCACCTGCAGGTACACGAAGGCCCGCGAATCGTACTCCACGATGATGCCTGCCGTCTGGTTGTAGTGCGCGGGCTCGAAGGATAGCGTCGCCTCGGCGCGCCAAGAATGACTCGTTATCCTGCGAGAAAGGCATGCGCGGTCGAACAACGAGCTGGGAGAATCGCCGCCGCGCAGCAAGAGGCCGCCGTCGGTGAGCTCCCAGAACGCCGGCGTAAGGCGGCGTGGCGCCAGCCAGCCCTCACGCCACAGGTCGATGCCGGCGGCGAAGCCGGTCTCATAGCGCCAACCAGGCTCACCCGGGCGCGGCTCGGAAGTGTGGTCGTCGGCAACACCCGTAATCTCGACCTCAGCGAGGGGAACGACGCCTCCCTCGGCGAGCCTGGGCCAGCCGTCCACCCACACCACGCGCTGCAGCGCCGTCTCGCGGCCAAGCGGCGAGCGTCCGTCCTCATGCTCGTCAAATACCTGCGCGGCGCCGTCCCTCGGCGGCAAGTAGCGCGCACAGAGATGGCACACGTACCAGCTGCCATCCAGGCCCTGGACGAAGTTGCCGTGCCCAGCCTTACGGATAGGCGTCTGGGCACACCATGCGCAGACAAGCGGCTCGGGGCAGACCTCGTAGGGGCCCCACAGGTCGCGGGCACGCGCCATGCGAATGCGGTGGCGGCGCCCGGTGCCGCCCTCGGCGCAGGCGATGTAGTACCAGTCGTCGTGCTTCATGACGTGCGGCCCCTCGCGCAGCCAGTTGACGGCGTCGGAATTACCCAGCACCACGCGCGCCTCCCCCGCCAAGCCGCTCTCGAGCGAGAACTCCTGCATGACCAGGCCGTTGAACCTGTGGTGGCCCGGCAGCGGGCGCGGGTCCCACTGCGGGTTGATTACGTAGTGCCGGCCCTCCTCGTGATAAAGGCCCGGGTCGAACCCGCTGGCGTTGATGAAGACCGGGTCGCTCCACGGCCCTGTAATCTCGAGTGAGGTGGCCACGTAGTTCTCGACGTCCTTATAGACGCCGTCTATCTGCTTGGCCACGGTGTAGACAAGCCAGAACCGTTCGCCGTCAAAGGTTAGGTCAGGTGCCCAGACACCGGCCGAGTCGGGAATGCCGCGCAAGTCAAGGCCATGCAGGGCGCCACCGACGCAACGCCAATGGGCAAGGTCGTCGCTCTCGTACAGGCTCACGCCAGGCACCCACTGGAAGGTAGAGGTCGCCAGGTAATAGCGTCCGCGCGCCGCGCACAGGCAGGGGTCCGGGTTGAAGCCGGGCAGGATGGGGTTGGGAACAATCATGGTCAGCTGAACTTTCGCTCGAGGATAAGGTCGATGGCCTCGGCCACGCCGTCGTGCTCGTTGTCCGCGACGATGAGCTTGGCCGCCTCCTTGGCCGCGGGCAGCGCGTTACCCATGGCAATGCCCAGCCCGACAGCGGCGAGAGACGCCACGTCGTTCTCGTCGTCACCAACGGCGGCAACCTGACCCATGGTAAGCCCCAAGGCACGGGCCAGCGCCTCGATACCCTCGGCTTTGCTGCAACCGGCAGGACAGACATCGCTCCAGCACACGTCGGACTGTGCCACCTCGACACCCGGGATGGCGCACAGCCGCGCCCTCAGGTTCTCGTAGACCCGTGGGTTCTCGGCATGGACGGCCGCCTTGAGAATCAGGCCGGGGCGCTCGCAGGCCGCAGCCCGAAGCTCGTCGTAGCTCGCGCAGCGAAGATAGCGGCTCGTTGCCCGCGTCTCGCCGCCCTTACGCACAAGATGGCCTGCCGTCAGGTTGAAGTTCACCCCCGACAGCGACACGTAGCAACCCGACGCCTCGACGATGTCCACGACGCAGGCAACCGCCTCGTCAGCCAACGCATGCCGATGGACCTCGCGGCCCCCAAGTATCGCGTAGGCGCCCGAGAGACAGACGGCGTCATGGGTCATCCCAAGCTCATCGAGAAGCTCGCACACGTTGAACGGGTGACGGCCGCTTGCGATGGCCACATGGAGCCCCGCGGCGCGGGCGCGCTCAATGGCCGCGCGATTCCCCTTGGACACGAGCTTGTCGGGGCCGAGCAAGGTGCCGTCAAGGTCGATGCAGAGCAAGCGAATCTCCGGCGCCCCTACCACAGCAGCGCGTCCTTACCCGCCAGGCGCAGAACAGCCTCGAGGAAATAGTAGTCCGCATAACACATGTGCACGTGGCGGTCATGCTCCGACCAATACGCCCCAGAGCACATCTGGACCACGCCGTCGCGCCCAACGTCCCAGTCGCAGAAGCGCTCGTCGGTAGCGCGTAGGATGCGCAGCGCCCAGTCGACCCATTCCTGGCGCTCCGCTCCCTCGCAGGCGCGCGCGATCTCCAGGATGCCGCACGCCGCGATGCAGCCGGCGAGAGCGTCCCAGTACACGGGCTCGGCAGGCTGCCGAAAATCCAGCAGCGCGACATCGCCGGTAAGGGAGACTTGGCTGGTGAAGTAGTTCGCCACGCGCTTGGCGACCTCAAGATAGCGGAGGTCGCCCGTGTGGCGAAAGCTCAGCGCATAGCCGTAGATGGCCCAGCCCTGGCCTCGACTCCAGCTGGAGCCAGGGGCGCACCCCTGCCCCTTGGGGGTCTCGAGCAGCTCACCGTTTGTAGGGTCGAGCACGATGATGTGGTTGCATGAGCCGTCGCCGCGCACGGTGTGCCTCATGAGCGTGTCCGCGTGGTCGTTCGCGATATAGGTAAAGCGCGGGTCGTCCAAGACGGCGCTTGCCCAGTACAGGAGCTGGATGTTCATCATCGAGTCGACGATGACCCAGCCGGCGCGGTCGCGGTTCCACGAGCGGATGAACTTTCCCCGGGGGTTGTAGCGTCCCGCGAGCAGGCTGGCCGCATGAAGGCCCCTCTCCCGCGAGCGCTCGCTGCCCGTCAGGCGCCAATCGGCGACGGCGGATAGAAGCCACATGAAGCCGACATCGTGGTGCAGGCCAGTATAGCGGTCGAGCGCGCCGTCGAGCTTCTCCTCGACCCCACGGGCCGCCCGCAGGTACTCCTCGTCCCCCGTCAGGTTCCACATCTGCCAGCAGATGCCCGGCCAAAACCCGTTCGTCCACCAAACGAGGTCCTCGGGCGCAGCGGACATATCCTTTACGTAGCGCCCGCCCTCGGCTATGTAAGGGATTTTGTCGCCCACACGCGCAACCTCTGCGCCGAACTTCGCCTTGCATTTCTCGAGCGTACGCGCCACCCACTCGCCGTCCTCATCGGTCAGGGAGAAGGGGAACTCTTCCCGGACAGTCATCACACACCGCCAATCGTTACTATGGGGAGCCACGCGGTTTCCTACAGCGCCTGGAGCCTGCCGCGGCAGAGCTCCTTGCGAGCATCGGGAACCAAATCGGGCGTCATGGAATCGAGTATTTTCTTGGCGCGCTTCTTGTCGCCGACCATGACGAAGCCGTTGAAGCCCTCCATCAAAAGCGAGGCGCGCGCGGAGTTGTCGAGCTTGAGCGCCATAAGGCGGTTGAACTGCTCCTTCATGCCCGAACGGTCGCCCCTGGCGGCCATACCCTGGAAAACAAGCAGGCCGCGGGCGTACGGGCTCAGCACTTGAGCCGTCAGACGGGAATTGACCCGACGGTCGAAATCGTCGAAGTTCCCCGCCCTCAGCTCTCGGAGCAGCAGCGCGTGCACGTGCGTGCGCAGCCACAGCGATACCACGAAGCTCACGGCCACGATGACGGCGAGCAGCGCCAGGGCAAAGCCGATTCTTTCGGACATGGGAACCTCCTTATCGGAATTCAGAAAAGTGTGGCGAGGCCGTCAGGGAGAGGGGGTGTACGACGGCCTCGCCACGAAACAGGAAGTGGTCAGGGCGCTACGCGGCCCCGCCGGTGACACCGAGCAGGGTAAGCACGACGCAGGCCACGAGGATGAAGGCGAGCAGGATCATGGCGCTGTTCTTGCTCTTGGACTTGCGCAGGTAGAAGAAGCAGCCCATGGTGATGGCGAGCGGGACGATACCGGGCAGGATGGAGTCGAGCACCGACTGGAGGTTGAAGGTCGCGCCGCCGGTCGGGATGACGAGGGTCGTCTTCACGGTGACGAACTGAGCGGTCATGGCACCGACCATAATCATGCCGAGAACGGTGAAGCCCTTGGTAAAGGCCTGCATCTTTCCGGACGCCATGGCTTCGGTGACGAAACCAGTACCGAGCTTCATGCCGAGCGAGCCGCAGAACCAGTGGATGATCTGGTTGGGCACGTTGTAGAGAAGGGCGAAGAGGATCGGGCCGAGCCAAGAGCCGTCCTGGGAGAAGCCGATAGCGACGCCGGTGGCGATCACGCGCAGGCAGGAGAGCTGAATCGAGTCGCCGATACCGGCGATGGGGCCCATGAGGGCGACCTTGATGGCCTCAATGGAGGAGTCGTCGAACTCCTTGCCGGCGTCGAGAGCCGCCTTGCGCTCGTACTCCATCGAGATGACGATGGCGTAGATGAAGCTCGCGAACATGGGGGTCGTGTTAAAGAAGTTCTGGTGGCGCTGGAGGGCATCGTAGTACTCGTCGGTGTCCTTGCCGTAGATGTCGGCCAGGAAGGGCTCGAGCAACCAAACCGTCGTGGTGCCTTGCTGCTTGGTGTAGGACGTGCAGAACATCAGCCACCAAACGCGGGTAAAGAGACGGCGCACGATGCCCTTCTGCTTGGCCTCGGTGAGGCCGGTCGCCGGCGCGGCGATAGTCGAGTTAGTCATTGAAGAAATCCTCCTCATCGTCTGCGGACGAAGCGGAAAGCTGCTTGGCCGCGGCCTTGTCGTCGATGCGGCGCAGCTCGTTGAAGATGGTCACCGCCGCGATGACGCCGCCGATGACGGCGACCTCAACCAGAGAGAGGATCGACGAGCTGGAGGTGGTCAGCTTGACGGCGCCGTCGACGATCGTCGCGCCGCCCACCTTCGTGTAGGTGAAGAAAGCGATCAGGCCGAAGCCCAGGAAGAAATACGGGAAGCTCTCCTTGGTGTAGAGCTGCTTCAGGAGCAGGGCGAGGCCTAGGGCGGGCAGCGCCGCAGCGGCGACCTTGAGCGAGGCGTTGAGCCAAACGGGGATGGCATTGACGAAGGCCTCAACGACCGGCTGGCCGGCCAGGGTGCAGATGAAGCCGAGCAGGAAATAGCAGAGCTCGAAGCCGCAGAACTGGGCGACCCACAGGCGCTCATAGCCAGCCCAGTTGTGGGAGGCGAGCAGATGCTCGAACTTGGGGACGAGCGAAGTGACGACAACCTTCATGCACGAATACAGCAGCGTGCCCAGGGCCGAAAGCGGGATTGCCAGGGTCATGGCGACCTCGATGTCCTGCCCCAGGAGCATGGCGAAGGCCCCGCCGAAGATGGAACCCATCGTGATGTCGGAGGGCATGACGCCGCCGAGGCTCACGTTGCCGATGAACACGAGCTCGAGCTGCGCCGCGAGCATGATGCCCTCCGTCGGGTGGCCGAGGAGCAGGCCGAGGATGGCGACGCAGAAAATCGGACGAGCCAACTGGGTGGATGCCCACCAGTCGAGGAACTTTGCCCCCATCAGCGTAAGGCCGACGATAAGGGCGGCAGTAACGTTCATACGTACTCCCTTCGAGACTTCTTTCCAAACGATGCGCGTCGCCCTCGCGATAAGGCCTATACGCGGGGCGGGTTAGCCTAATAGCGCTAGACGCGGGTCATGAGGTCCACGCGATCAACCTCGGGAAGCGCCTGGTGGATGACCTCAACACCCATGTCCGAGAACTCATGGAGCGTCCTCACGTCCTCCTCGGCGAGGTAGACGGAGTCGGAGATCTTCTTCTTGTCGCCGATGGGGCCGTTCAAGCGGCCGTAGTTTCCGACGTTGAGGACGGGCCGCTCAGCGATGCCCTTATAGACAGCGAGAAGGTCCTGAGGGGTGTTGGACACGAGCAGGATGCGCATGTCCTTGGAGCGGGGGTCGTTGATGATGGCGCAGGCCTTCTCGATGGTCAGGATGGCTGCCTTGACGCCCGCGGGCGCGGCGGCCTTCAGCGCCGCAACCTGCACCGCGTTCTTCGCCACGGAATCGCTCGCGACGATGATGCGGCTGATCTGGAGCTCCTTGCTCCACTTGACGGCGACCTGCCCGTGAATGAGGCGGTCGTCCACTCGCGCCATAACGATCATTGCCGTTCTCCTTCTTTGCTCGTTGCCTAAATTTCCGGGAACCCGGATACCGCGCGCGTAGCGCGCCTGCTTCCTAAAAGAAATCGTCCTCGCCGCTATCGACCGGCGCGTCGGCCCTGATGAGTCCGACGACCTTGGTGCCCTCTCGGGCCTCGAGCACCGCCTGCTCGGCAAGTACCGCCGCAGGCTCGCCGATGTTCGAAAGGACGGAGAGCGCGAGCCCCATGGAGAGGCCCGAGACGAGCGTCACGTTGTCGAAGCCCGAGAGCTGCTCAAGGCACTGGTTGCAGACGCTCCCGCCGAAGAGATCGGCGAGCACGACGAAGTTGTCGTCCGGGGCGGACGCAACGCGCTCGCGCAGTCCCCCGATGAGCTCGACGACGTTGCCGTCGGGAGCAAGGCCGAGATAGGAGAGCGCCTCGATCTTTCCGAAGACCATCTCGACGGCATCTGCCACGCCTTCGGAAAGCTTGCCGTGCGATACCAGAATGACCTTTGTTGCCATGGCCTGCCTTTCTTGTTTACCAGGTTTAGCAAACTGGTTTACTGCTTGGTTTTGCATCTTACCAGAACCCCCGGAGAGGTCCTCTGTGAATTTGCTTTAGTGAACGTTATCCATCCGTTCGCGGGCAAAAAACATCCGCCTGCGGAATCGTTAATCGCGGCCCGGATCCCCATACACGATGCAGCCGAAGCGCAGCGAGTCGATCGGTGCCGTCGACTTAAGTGCGGGCACGCCGTTCTGCTCACAGCTGTAGATATTGCTTATGGGGTTCTGACGCACCACCTCGGGCGTGCGCGGGGTCCACTCCCCCTCATGCTCATCCATAAGGCGCGAAAGACCGGCCGCCTCAAGCACACGGCGCGCCTCTTCCTCGCACCCGGCGATATCGGTGATTGCCGAGACCTGCCCACGCGCATCGGCGAGGCCGAACGGCGCCGAGGGGTCACGGTAAATCTTGGCGCCGTGCTCCCCCACCTCAGATACGTCGAATTTCCTGCTCCAACCGAACACGGGGAAGCCGCCCTCGTAGGTGGTGATGGGGCAATTGGACTCGATATGGTGGATACGCAAGTGACGGCACTCGTCGATGGGAACGAGCCACGTCTCGACCCTTACCGCCGAGCCAAGCGACCACATGCTGTACGCGTAGCCCTTCTCAACCCTGAAGCCTTGGATTTTCCCTCGGCTCATGTACTGATCGGTCCCGGCAATCGAGATCGCGAGCGCGTTGTCCACGGCGAAGTTTCCGATGCCGGTCACGTCCTTGGAGGCGTTCCACCCGAACGCCGTCGAATAACAGAACTTCCCGTACTTTGAGAAACGGCCGATCATGGTCGCGGAGCAATACTGCATGGCAGAGAGCGCATAGGAGTGGCGCTCGCCGGCAAAGAAAAGCATCCCGGGAAGCGGTTCGTCCTTGACGGCGAGCACGTTCTTGCGCAAAGGCTCGACCGACCAGAACGGGTCGTCCTCGGCGAGCGCCAGCACGACGAAGGACCTGAAGGCCCAAAACGATGCCCCAGGGCTCGTATAGTCCTCGGCAACCGGCGCCCCCGCGTAACCGTACCCCGGCTCAAGCGGCCGCTCGGACTTATCAAGGCAGTCTTTCCACCAATTGAGGTTCGCGAAGAGGATGGCCTTGGATTCGGCAAGCGATGAGTCGTCCCGGCACGCCATGGAATAGGCAGACCAGAAGCATGCGTTGCCGAACCTATAGGTGAGGCTGCGCCCAAAGGGAAGGGCCCGTCCTCGCGCGTCGAACCAATAGCGGTACTGCTCGGCGAATATCTCCGCGCGCTCAACGGCGACGCCGTCCCTCTCCTCGGGGGCAAAACGGTCGATGAGCAGCGCGATGAAATGAAACGCCGACCCGATGTAGGAGTCGCGCTGGAAGGGCGTCGAGTCCTCGTACCAGCCATCGCCCGAGTACATGTTCTGCACCGCCCGTATATCCGAGGACAGGCGGTCGGCATCATAGGTAAGTCCGCATTTCTTGAGGCCGTAGTTGACCATGATGCGGCCGAGATACCAAATACCCCAGGGGAGGTCGACGGAATTCGCGGAGTTGAGCCACTCGACCAGGCGGTCGCGCTGAGAAGCGCTGAGCAGGCCGAGGAGCTTCTCGCCAAGGCACAGAAGGCCGTAGCCGTAGACAACCTGCTCGAAGACGATTTGACGGGACTCGGCGGCGGGATCCTTGAACGCGACCGGACTTCCAGCGGTCAGGCCGTCGCGCAGATAGTCGATGTATGCGGATATGCGAGGGTCGTCCGCGGGCATGCCGCCCGCCATAAGCGAGAACACCGCCCAGAACGGGCGGCTCGCCCATTCGAAGGCGCGTATGTCGTAACGGAAAGAAGAACCGACGTCCCGAGGGCAAGCGTAGGGATCGGGCAGCAGCTCACAGGCCCAGTCAACCAAATCCCGCCTTGTCTCAATGGACGCCATAAAGCTCTCCCCGCTCACGCCTTTTGGTTAATGAGCATATCGCCTTTTGCCTCGGCCGCTCGGCGACGTCCACCAGCGAGCTTATAAACCGATTTACTGCCGAAAATGCGTTGATTTTGTCAATACGCTGCAGCGCTTCTCCATTCGCCCAGTTGTTTCTTGACAAAACCGGTTTACCATCCGACACTAGCGTCGTGTTGCAAATACAGGCTTTCAAACCAGATTGGAAGTAGCAATGGCAGAGCAATACGCAGACCCCAGCACCTTCAGCATGGACAGCTTCCGCCTCGACGGCAAGGTCGCCCTCGTGACCGGTGCCTCTTACGGCATCGGCTTCGCGATCGCCACCGGCCTCGCCAAGGCCGGCGCGAAGATCGCCTTCAACGACCGCGACCAGGCGAAGATCGACACCGCGGTCGAGAACTACGCCAAGGATGGCATCGAGGCCCGCGGCTACGTCGCCGACGTCACCTCCGAGGAGCAGATGCAGCAGCTCGTCAAGGACGTCGAGGCCGACTTCGGCACCACCCCCGACATCCTGGTCAACAACGCCGGCATCATCAAGCGCACCCCCATGCTCGAGATGGACGCCGCCGACTTCCGCCAGGTCGTCGACATCGACCTCAACGGTCCCTTCATCGTCTCCAAGGCGGTGCTGCCCGGCATGATCGCCAAGGGCCACGGCAAGATCATCAACATCTGCTCCATGATGAGCGAGCTCGGCCGCGAGACCGTCTCGGCCTACGCCGCCGCCAAGGGTGGCCTGAAGATGCTCACCCGTAACATCTGCTCCGAGTTCGGCGAGCACAACATCCAGTGCAACGGCATCGGGCCTGGCTACATCGCCACCCCGCAGACCGCGCCGCTGCGTGAGCGCCAGGCCGACGGCAGCCGCCACCCGTTCGACAGCTTCATCGTCGCCAAGACCCCCGCTGCTCGCTGGGGCACCCCGATCGACCTCATGGGCACCGCGGTCTTCCTGGCCTCCGACGCCTCCAACTTCGTCAACGGCCAGGTCGTCTACGTCGACGGCGGCATCCTGGCCTACATCGGCAAGCAGCCGGCCTAAGCGCGGACTCGGTTAACGACCCAAACGCAACGTCAAGCTCACCTAGAACCAGGAGAGAAAACCATGAAGATCGCCCTTATCAACGAGAACTCCCAGAACGCCAAGAACCCGATGATCGAGGCCGCCCTGCGCAAGGTCGTCGAGCCCATGGGCCA
>CAZEHG010000024.1:0-15630 GCA_964512475.1 uncultured Atopobium sp. | reverse complement strand
GCCGCATCGACATGATCGCCGAGATCCGCGAGACCCAGGGGCTCGCCGTCGTCGACGAGGCGGACACGGCCACCGAGTAGGCGCCGCGCTAAAGCAACACCCGCTGCAAAATCGCCTGTGATGCGCCCTGCCCCGGCGGGGCGCCGGAAAGAAGGAGGATCCATGGGAAAGTACGACGAGCTTGCCTCCCAAGTCATCGAGGGGGTCGGCGGGAAGGAGAACATCGTCTCCCTGACGCACTGCGTCACTCGCCTGCGCTTCAAGCTCAAGGACGAGTCCAAGGCCGACAAGGCTGCGCTTGAGAAGACCAAGGGCGTAATCTCGATCATCCAGCAGGGCGGCCAGTACCAGGTCGTCATCGGCAACACCGTCGGCGACGTCTACGACGCCATCGGCGAGCAGGGCATCACCCTGGGCGGCGAGGTCGACGCCGACGTCGTGGACAAGGAGGAGCTCAAGGTCCACGGCAACCTCATCGACGCCGTGATCGACCTCGTGACCAGCATCTTCACCCCGATCCTGCCTGCGCTCATCGGCGGTGGCATGCTCAAGGCCATCCTGATGGTTCTCACCCAGTTCTGCGGCCTCCAGAAAACCGCGGGCGAGTACATCATGCTCAACACCATCGGCGACGCGATTTACTCCTACCTGCCGATCGCCCTGGCCTACACCTCCGCCAAGAAGTTCAAGTGCAACCCGATGATCGCCGTCATGCTGGGCATCGCCATGTGCTCCACCGCCATCATCGGCGCCGACCCGCAGCTTACCTTCTTTGGCTTCCCGGTCGTCGGCCCCAAGCAGGGCTATGGCTCTACGGTTATCCCCATCATCGTGAGCATCTGGTTCATGAGCCTGGTCGAGCACGGCCTCAACAAGATTCTGCACCCCTACGTCAAGAACATCTTGAACCCGCTGTTCTGCCTGCTGATCACCGGTCCCATCATGTTCATGGTCATCGGACCCATCATGTCCACCCTGCAGAACGGCCTTACCACCGGCTACCAGTTCATCTATGACCTGAGCCCGGTCCTGTGCGGCGCCGTCCTCGGCGGTCTCTGGCAGGTACTCGTTGTCGTCGGCCTTCACTGGGGCATCGTTCCCATCGGCCAGATGAACCTCTCGGCCTACGGCCGCAACACCATCAATGCCGTGACCGGCCCCTCCAACTGGGCCCAGGCCGGCGCCGCCCTCGGCGTGGCTCTCAAAGCCAAGAACCCCGAGATCAAGGAGACCGCGTTCTCTGCCTTCGTGACCGGCTTCTTCTCCATCACCGAGCCCGCCATCTACGGCGTCAACCTGCGCTTCAAGAAGCCCTTCTACATCGCCGTTGTCGTCGCCACTATCTCCGGCGGCATCGCCGGCGCCTGCAACGCGGCTGCTACCGCCGGCGGCCCCGTGGGCATCCTGTCCTTCCCGCTGTTCCTCGGCGAGGGCTTCGTGGGCTTCTGCATTGCCATGGTCGTGGCCCTTCTCGGCACCGCGCTCCTCACCTACCTCTTTGGCTACGATCCCAAGAACGACGAGCAGTAGCCGCCCGAGCTGACATTTTGCCAGCGCATCATTAACCTTATGAAACAGACGGGGCCCTCGCTCGGGCCCCGTATCACGAAAGGAACCACCGTGGCCGACCGCGTACGTCTCATTTCCGCGTCCAAGTCCGACTTCGAGGATTGGGACGCCATGACCCTCAAGGAGTCCATCCGCATGAGCGAAGGGCGCGTCGTCATGGGCCAGCACCTGCTCTTCGCGAGCCAGGGTCTCGTCCGCGGTGTGACGAACTCTGAGCTTCTCTTTGCCTTCGGCGCAGACATGGTCATGTTGAACACCTTCAACTTCAACGACGAGACGAACAACCCCGGCCTGCAAGGGCTCACCTTTGCCGAGCTCAAAGCGCGCTGCAACCGCCCAATCGGCGTGTACCTGGGCTGCCCGGGCAAGAACAAGCCCGACCAGAAGAAGCTCTACGACCCCGAGGGCATGCTCGCGACGCCCGAGCATATCGCCCGAGCGGTCCAGATGGGGGTCGACTTCATCGTCCTCGGCGGTAACCCCGGCTCGGGCACGAGCATCGCCGACGTGATAAAGACCACCAAGTACGTTAAGGACACCTACGGCGACCAGGTGCTTCTCTTCGCCGGAAAGTGGGAAGACGGAATCGACGAGAAGGTCTTGGGCGATCCCTTGGCCGACTACGACGCAAAGGACGTGATCAGCCAGCTGATCGACGCGGGCGCCGACGTCATCGATTTCCCGGCCCCGGGCTCCCGCAACGGGATCTCGGTGAGCCACATCCAGGAGCTCGTGCAGTTCACACACACGTATAAGCCGGGCACGCTGGCCATGTGCTTCCTCAACAGCTCCGTCGAGGGAGCCGACACCGAGACCATTCGCCTCGTGGCGCTCAAGATGAAGGAGACGGGCGCCGATATCCACGCCATCGGCGACGGAGGCTTCTCGGGTTGCACCACACCGGAGAACGTCCAGCAGCTGAGCTTCTCGCTCAAGGGCAAGCCGTACACGTATTTCCGCATGGCGAGCGTCAACCGTTAAGGCCGGGCGCGACAAAACCGAATACCCGAGACAAGGCGCCTTGCCGCGAATCGAGCGGCAAGGCGCCGTTATGCGACGGTGGATTCGCGCACGATGAGCTTTACCGGGATTATCGTCTGGGCGAGAGGCTCTTCCCTGCGGAGAAGCTCCAGCATCCTGCTGCACGCAGCGCTCGCGATTTGCTCGGGATACCGATGGATGGTCGTGATGCGCGGCGTGGTCAGCCGAGAATAGATCGAGTTGTCGAAGCCGCCCACCTTAACCTGGCCGGGGACGCTGATATCCATTTGGAGGAGTGCTTGGAGGGCCCCGGCCGCCGCATGGTCGCTTGACGTGACGATGCAGTCGAAATCGAGACCGTCGGCAATCCTCCTGAGCACGTAGTCGTGGGCCTCCTCCATAGATGGACGCTTTCCGGTCACCTGGAGCACGTTCGCCTCGTCGAGGGGAAGCCCGTGGGCCGCCAGGGCATCGCGAAAGCCGCTGATGCGGGTCCGCGTCCGGTATTGCGCCGTGAAACCGCCGATGTAGAGGAGACGTCGGCACCCGTGAGAAATAAGGTGCTCGGTCATGGCACGAGTGCCCGCATTCTCGTCGGAGAAAACGGTTGGGATGTGCCGGCGGCTCTGTGGCCTGCGGTCTACGCAAACGATGGGCAGGTCGGGCGGTATGACGTCGTCCGGGAGCTCGTTCAGACCGCTGATGCAGATAACGCCGTCTACGAGCTTACTGGTAAGGGTCCGGAAGTGATAGCGCTCCTGCTCCGGATCGTTCGACGAGTTGCAGACGAAGACGGAGTAGCCGTTGGCCCTAAGGCGCTCCTCGATATGAAGAGCGAGGGTGGAGAAGAAGTCGTTGGAGATGTCGGGCATGATGAGGCCGATATTGCTCGAGCATGAGCTGGACAGGCTCCGTGCCGCCATGTTGACCACATAGCCGCTCTCGTCGATGATCTTTTGCACCCGCTCCCGCGTGGCAGGCGAGATCCTGCCGTTTCCGTTGAGCACGCGCGACACGGTCGAGATGGACACGCCTGCCGCGGCGGCGATATCTCGCATTGACGGTTGTGAGTTCATGGCGCTTCCGATCGGTTTGGGCGGTGGCTCGTGTGACCACTATAGCGCAACCGTTTGCTCACTTTGACAGCTTTGGTGTCTTCGGTAGCTTTGGGGACGTTGGCGGGGGCCGACCCACGTCCCCAAAGCCACCAAAGCTGTCAAGGACCTTACTCGTGGATGCGAGTGCCGGAGAGGCCGGCCATGGTCTCGGATGCCTTGTCAAGGGCGCCGATGACGGCGACACGGCCCTTGCCGGAGCGCACGAACTTGATAGCAGCGCGGACCTTCGGCTCCATGGACCCCTTGCCGAACTGGCCCTCATCGGCCATGCGCTCAGCCTCGTCAGCAGTGATGTCCTCGAGATCGCGCTGGTTGGGCTTACCGAAGTTGACGGCCACGTGCTCGACGGCGGTCAGCAAGAAGAGCACCTGCGCCACGCAGTCCTCGGCAAGAAGCTCGCCGGCCATGTCCTTATCGATGACGGCAGGGACGCCCTTATAGACGCCCTTATTTGCCCAGTCGCGCACGACGGGGATGCCACCACCGCCGCAGGCAATGACAATGAACTGATTATCCAGCAAGTTCAGGATGCTCTCGGCTTCGACGATCTTCTTCGGCTCGGGGCTCGCGACGACGCGCCTCCAGCCGCGGCCGGAGTCCTCGATGAACTTCTTCGAGGGATCGGCGGCCTTCTCGCAGACGGCCTGCTCCTCGGTCAGGAAGGGGCCGATCGGCTTCGTGGGGTTCTTGAAGCTCGGGTCGTCGGGGTCGACCTCGATCTGCGTCACGACGGTCGCGGCGTGCCAGCGCTTGTAGCGCAGGTGCATCTCGCGGCCGATGGCCTGCTGGAGGTGGTACCCGATGTAGCCCTGGCTCATGGCGCCGCACTCGGGCAGCTCCATCGCGGGGATGCGGGGGTCGGTCTCGGACGCGGCCGCGAAGGCGTTCTGGATCATGCCGACCTGAGGGCCGTTGCCGTGGGTGATGATGATCTCGTTGCCTTGCTCGATGAGGCCGAGAAGCGCGTGCGCGGCGTGGTTGACCTTCTGGATCTGGTCCTCGGGCGTATTGCCGAGGGCGTTGCCGCCGAGGGCAACGACAATGCGGTCGGGACGGTTGTTGCTCATGTGCACTTACCTCTTTTCTCGGTGTATGCGGTAAGAAGAAACGAGGCGCGCCCCGCGGGGCATCCGCCGGCCGCGGGTCGCGCTCAAAGGAGAGACGAACGATGTGGCTTTTTGGCGGGGCGCCAAGCATCAGTGCCGAGCGCCGCGCGCGCTTCTTTCCGGCTTAGGCGGAAGGCTCCTGCTGCGTGATACAGTGGATGTTGCCGCCGCCGAAGACGACCTGCTCGGACTGCACGCCTACGGCCTTGTAGACGCCTTCGCCATAGGTCTCGTCGTAAATCTTCTGGAGGGTCTCGACGGCGAGCGCGTCGTTCACGTCGCCGTACTGCGGAGTGATGACGCCGTGGTTGGTCACGAGGTAGTTCATGTAAGAAGCGATGAGCGGCTCGTCGGCAACGCGGGGCTCAGCGTTCTCGTCGACGTCGATGGTGTCGCAGGAGGCCTGGTCCATGTAGAGCGGCTTCACCGGCATCGGGAGCTTATAGACCTTGAGCTTGCGGCCCTTGGCGTCGACGGCGTTGGAGAGGGTCTCGTAGGCGTCGTGGCACTGGCTGTAGAACGGGTACTCGGGGTCATCGGTCCAGATAACGGCCACGACACCGGGAGCGATGAAGGTGGCAACGTCATCGATGTGGCCGTTGGTCTCCTCGGGGTCGATGCCCTCCTTGACCCAGATGACTTTCTCGACGCCGAGGTAGTCCTTGAGGTGTTCGGTCATGTACTCGCGAAGCTCCTCGCTCCAGGGCTCGAACTTGCGGGCGTACTTGGGCCAGATGGTCTCCTCGTCCTCCTCGTCGGCAAGCACGACAGAGCAGGTGCGGCCGGGCGAGAGGAGGCACTGGTCGGTGACGATGACGGTGCCCTCGCCGTCGACGGTGATGGAGCCGCCCTCGAGGATCATGTCGTCGGGACGGTAGGTCTTGCAGCCGGAGAACTCGGCCATCTTTTGGGCAATCTTATCATCGGCGTCCCAGGGGAAGTACAGGCCGTCGACGAGTCCGCCGTAGCCGTTGAAGTGCCAGTTGCAGGCGCGCTTCTCGCCCTTGCCGTTCACGACGTAAGTAGCGCCCGTGTCACGGAACCAGGCGTCGTTGGTGGTCATCTCGAGGACGGTGACGTTCTCGTCCTCCTCGAAGACGGCCTTGCAGTTGGCGTAGTCGCACTCGTTAACGCACATGACAACCGGGGTGAATTCAGCGATGGCGCGAGCGACCTCAGCGTACTGCTTCTGGGCGGGCTTGGCGCCGTGGGCCCAGGTGTCGGTGCGGTGGGGCCAGCCCATCCAGACGCGATCCTGCGGCGCGAACTCGGCGGGCATGTAGAAGCCGTCGGCCTTAGGGGTGGACTCGGACTCGGTGATGGTACGCATTGCACTTTCCTTTCTCTTTTGTGGAAAGAACTTCTTGCGATGCCGCGCCCGTCCCTTCAACGGGCGCGGCTTGGTGCCTATTTGGTGCTGCTAGTGGAGCCTTGGGCACGCCTACTCGGCGTCAGCCTCAGCAGCGGCGGCTTCCTCAGCAAGGCGCTGGGCGGCGAGCTCGGGCGTGAGGCCCTTGTACTCCTCGGTGCGGCCCTTGGCGGAGACGATGCGGACGACCTCGCCAATGGCAAGCAGGACGACGAAGATGATGAGCATCGGGACCTTGGACTCGACCTCGTCGGCAGAGAGCGGCACGAGGGTGGCCACGATGGCGAGCACGAGCTCGATGGCTGGCACGGCCAAGGCGACCTTCATCATTGCGCCCTTGAACGGGAAGGTGAAGACGCGCTCACGGTTCGGGTCGTTCTTACGAAGGTTGAGGAACGCCGGGAACATCGGGATGTAGGTGAGCAGCAGGAACACGACGGAGGTGCCAAACAGCATCCAGAACAGGCCGTTGGAGATGGCGTCGATGGGCACGAGCTGCAGGGCGAGGGTAAGGGAGGCCACGATGGCGTTCACGAGGTTCGCGCCGTTGGGCATGTCGTCCTTGCTGATCATGGAGGCGAAGACCTTGGGCATGTTGCCGTGCTCGGCAGCGTAGCGGGCGACGGAATTGACGCCGAAGGACCAGGCGGCCATATTGGCGAACAGGGTGATGAGGAAGGCGACGCAGACGATTTGGAAGACCGGCTCGAGCGCGGTGCCGGCGACCATGGTCTGAACGGCGACGATCATGCCGTAATCAGGATCGATCTGGTCGGCCGGGATAGCCGCGCCGATGCCGAAGCCGGCGAAGAGGTATATCACGGCGATGGCGAGGCCGCCGGCAATGATGGCCTTCGGAATGTCCCTGGCGGGGTCGGCCATGTCGTCGGTCATGGTGCAGATGACCTCGAAGCCCATGAAGTTGAAGATGATGATGGAGAGGTAGCTCAGGGCGTTCGTGTTGGTGAGCTCGGGCAGGAAGGTGCTCGCGCTCATGTCGCTTGCAAAGCCGTTCTGCGAGGCGTACCAGATGCCGAGCGCACCCACGAGCACGGCCACGACGACCTTAATGAAGGCGCCGCCGTTAAGGACCCACTCGGAGTCGGCGACCTTGGAGCGGCCGATAAGGTAGACGATCCACACGAAGCCGAGCTCGATGAGGATCTGCACGGGCAGGCTGAACTCCCAGCCGAACGCAAGGTTCAGGATGGGCGGGAACAGAACGGACAGCGAGGTGATCCACAGCGGGTAGTTGACCCAGTAGTAGTAGGAGATACGGGCACCCCACTTGTCGCCGAGGCCGTCGCGGACCCAGTCGTAGATGCCGCCCTCGCCGTCATAGGTGGTGCCGAGCTCGGCAACGACCATACCGTAGGGAAGAAGGAACGTGAGAATCAGGAAGATCCACCAGAAGAACTGCTGGTTGCCGATGGCTGCAGCGGGCGCGGCGGCCTCGCAGACGAAGACGACGCAAATAACGGTCGAGATAACCGCCAAAAAGGAGAGGTGCTTCCTAGCTTCGCTCATGCGAACTCCTTAGACGTTTGGGGAAATTACGCGGGGGCGGGATCGTAGAGAGAGGGCCCTGGGAAGGGCACCCGCCCCCGCCCGGTTCTTTGGCACGCCGGCAGCATGGCAAGGGTCGGCGTACCGGGGAGAGGACTTGGGTGGCCGGGCCGAGCGTTGCCGGCTTTATGCGGGCCGGCGCGAGATTAGGCTTGAAGCTCGTCGAGCTTGGCGACGGCGGCGTGCAGCTCCTCCTTGGCGGAGTACTCGACACCCTCGTCGTTCAGCGGGGTGCGCTTGCCGAAGGCGGCGAGAAGGGCACGGATGGAGTGCTTGCGGTTCTCGGCCTCGACCCAGCAGAGCGAGCGCCCCTCGTTGTCCATGACCTCGTCGACGACCTCCTCGCCGCGGGTGGCGGGCAGGCAGTGCATGAACTTGGAGTTCTCGCCTGCGAAGTTCATCATGTCCATGGTTACCTGATACTTGGGGTAGAAAACGTCCATGTAGTTGGCGCCGGAGACCTCCTCGTCGTACAGGCCGTACCAGACGTCGGTATAGACGAAGTCAGCGCCCTTGATGCACTCGATGTCGTCGGAGATCACGACGGTGCCGCCAGAGACCTTGCAGTTCTCCTCAGCGATGGCCATGAGCTTCTTGCCGAACTCAGCGCGCTCCTCGGGGGTGCCGACGTGCAGGGCACCGTCGGAGATCTGGTGACCCTTGGGCCCGAACTGGACGAAGTGCATGCCCATCTTGGAGGCGATGAACATCAGCGAGACGCAGACCTGAGTGGCGTCGCCGATGAAGGCGAGGGTGCAGTCCTCGATCTTCTTGCCCTCGGGGACGTTCTCGAGCATGGTGAGAAGGTCGCCGATCTCCTGGGTGGGGTGGTTGAACTCGGACATGCCGTTGAGGACGGGGGCGGCGGAGCCCTCGGCCAGGCCGACAACGTCCTTGTGACGGTCGACGCGGGCCATCATAATGTCGAGTAGGCTGCCCATGACGTGGGCGGTGTCGCCGAGGGACTCATGGCCGCCGAGCTGGATGGTACCCGGGCCGTAGAACTGAGCGTGGCCGCCGAGGTCGGTCATAGCGGTTTCGAAGGAAAGACGGGTGCGGGTGGAGACCTGCTGGAAGATCATGCCGAGGCTCTTGTTGCGAAGAAGGTGGGGATAGTAGCCGTCAACCTTGATGGCCTTCTTCATCGCGATTGCCAGATCCTCGATGGCGACGATCTGCTCCTTGGTGAGGTCGTTGGTATCGATGAAGTCCTTGGGCATTGCCATGGTGCTTCCTTCCTTTCCGCCGCGCTTCGCCGGCTTGGTATTTCGGGGAGCCCTGTGCGCCCCGAGCTATTAGAGCAGGCCCGCTCGGGCCCGCCGTCTTGATGGAGCCAAGGTTGCCTCGATGCGCGCGGGGCGCCTAGACGAAGCGCGGTTTAAGTCCCGCTCACCGATGGTAAACTGCTGTAAACACCTATTTAGCAGGGCGTTTACCTGACGGCGACAAGCGTTGGCGAGCGGTAGCGGTAGATTGGTCACCCGTACGCGCACCCCTGGGCGAGCCTTCTCGGTTTATCCGTGGGGTACCGGGCGCCGACAGGTTACCCGGATAAACTTGGCAGTTTAGACGGCAGAGTTCATACCGAAGGTGAAGGCGCCGAGACCTCACGGCCCCACGTCGGGCGGGGCGCGCGGGCGCGCGGCGGACATGGCACGAAGTTAGGGGCACTCGATGGGTACCACGTTCTTCTACGTCTTAACCATGGCGGCCCTCGCCGTCTACTGGGGCGTCGCCTGTGTTTCCGGGTTCGCCTTCGCGTCCTCTGGGCGGCGCATCTATCTCGTCATAGCCGCGCTGTTCATCGTGTACTCCATCGAGACCTGCGAGCTCTTCTTCAATGAGATCGCCTTGCAAGGAACCGTCATGGACATCAGCGACTACTACCAGATCGCGTTCCCCGTGGCGCGCACGCTCGTCGCCGCGCTCGCACAGGGATGCATCCAGACGGCGGCCATGTGGCTCACCGACCGGAACAACCCGAAGTCGGTCGTGGCCTGGAGCGTCGTGTTCTTCCTTGTGTCCATGGGAATCGTCTGGCTCATGCCCTACGGGCCCGTGCGCCAGTATCTTTATTATTCGGTGCGACAGGTTGCGCTTGCGGGGACGCTCATTTACCTCGGGATCGTCTACCGCACCACGCGGAACGTCGCCCTCAAGATGCGTCTATCCAAGCACCTGAAGCGCTACGCGGCGCTTTGGGCGCTTCTTGCCGGCATCGTGGTCGAGGACACGCTCGTCATCCTCGTAGTGCCCATGAGCGCCATGCACGTGTGGACGCTTGTGTTTCTTTCTGACCGCAACACCTGCGAGGCGGTCATGTCCATCGTACTTGCCGTCTGGGTCGTCAAGCACGCGTACCACCTGCTGTCTATCCGTCTTCGCGAGGTCCCGACCACCGATAAGGTCAACAAGCTCGAGGACCACGTCGATGAGCAGATGAATCGTATGCGCGAGCGCTTCAAGCTTTCCGAGCGCGAGACCGAGGTGCTGAGGCTCGTCGTCCTCGGCAAGACGAATCACGAGATCGCGACCGCGCTCTACCTGGCGGAGGGCACCGTGAAGAAGCACGTGCACAACATCATGGTCAAGAGCGAGACAAAGTCGCGTGAGGCGCTCACCATCGCTTTCTGGAAGGCTTAAGGCGGCACCGCGACGCTCAAAACGGTCTTCAAACCAACCGCTGGTAGATTCGCAGGTCAAATAGGATAAACCGCCCTTAAACCCGTATAAACCGCAACGCCGTCCGGCCCTCGCCGGGCGGCGTTTTACGATGCGAGCCGTCAACCGCCTGGGCGCTCCCCGTCGCTCCCAGGCCCCATTTGAGCGCAGACGCGAGCTCGCCTGCGAGGACGGAGGGACATCCATGGAAGACCTGCTCGAATCGCAACCAACCGAGCGCGAACTAGGCACATTACCCGTCGGGCGCCTTTTCGCACGCTACTCGCTCACCACCTTCGTCGGTTATCTGGCGCAGATTATCATGGTGATCCTCGAGGGGCTGATCATCGGCAACGGCCTGGGCGCGGAGGGCCTGGCCTGCGTAACCGTCGTGCTTCCTCTTGAGCTGCTTAACTTAGCGCTTGGCGGAGCCCTCGGCGCCGGCACCGCATCGCTTGCCGGCGAGAAGCGCGGCGCTGGCGACACGCAAGGGGCGCAGTGCGTCTTTGAGCAGGGGTTCTGGCTCACCGCCTACCTGGTAGTGGCCCTCTCGGCGCTGTTATGGGTGTTCGCACCGCAGGTCGCTGAGCTTCTCGGCGCAACGGGCGACCTCGCCGACGAAATCACGCGTTTTATTCGCAACCTAATGTTGCTCTACCCCTTCTGCTCGCTCGGGCAGCTGCTCCTGGCCGTCCTGCGCGTCGACGAGAGGCCGAACGTGGCAAGTGCCGTGAGTGTCGCCGCCTCGTGCGCCGCGCTCGCCTGCCTCTACACCACCGTGTACGTGATGCAGCTCGACTTCGCCGCCGCGGGCTTCTACTTCGGCTCCTCGACGGCGCTGTGGTTCTGCTCCGTCTTTTATGTGAACGGCAGCCGCCACTCGGGCTTTAGGGTCACGACCAGCGGAATGGCGCTCAATCCGCGCGTCTGCAAGGAGATCCTCGTGCGTGGTATCCCGCTGTTCGGCGTGCAGGCGGCGAGCCTCGTCTACACAACCGTTATCAACAACTACCTCGGCGCGCTCGGCGGCGACGGCGATCTGACGGCGTTCTCGGTGGTCAACGGCTACGTGATCTACCTGCTGGACATGGCCTGCCTCGCCTCGACGATGGGCCTCTCCCCCATCGCGAGCTACAACCACGGCGCCGGTCGCCCCGAGCGCCTGCGCAGGCTGATCTGGGTCAGTATGCTCGGCACGACGGCCGTGCTGGCAGCGGTCTGCGTCGTGGTGATTGTGTGCGCGGAGCCTATCTCGGTCTTCTTCCTTGGAGCGGACGCTGGGGACGCGGCGCTGCTTGCGCTCACGACATCGCACTTCTTACCGATCCTGGTGTGCGCGCCGCTCGGGTTCGCGGCGCAGGTAGCCTCGGCGTATTTTCAGGCCGTGGGTCGCGAGGGGGCTTCCACCGTGCTTTCCTTGAGTCGATACCTGATTTTTGCGGTGCCGCTCATCGTAGCGCTCTCCGGAGTTTTCGGCATCGATGGCGTCTGGTGGGCGCAGCCCGTGGCCGATGCCCTCGCCGCACTGCTCTCGTGCGCCCTCCTAGCCCGCGAGCTCCGTTCCCTCAATTAAACCGAGAGCTTTGGGGAGGTTGGTTGCAGCTCTCAAATGAATGAAATAGTGACGCACCTTGGCGTACGGCTTAGTGCCGAGCGCCAAGGTGCGTCCCTAAACCTCTTAAACGAAAGCCGTAGCCTATGTCCCCAAGGCTCCCAAAGCTGTCAGGCGAGAACCAGCTGAAGCAACTTGGTGGCGCAGGTGGGCTCGACGGCGTGCTCGACGCCGGCAGGGACGCGCAGAACGTCGCCCACGGACATGTCGACCTCGCGGCCGTCCTCGGCAAAGCGAATCTTCGCCGCGCCTTCGACCAGGTAATACAGCGCATCGCCGGGGTAGCGCTCCTCCGAGACGCTCTCCCCTTCCGAGAAGGCGAGCAGCGTTGCGCCCAGCGCGTCGCCCACGCGCGTGAGCGACATGCTCGAGACCTGGCCGGGCCGCGCGTCGATAAGCGACGCGAGCGACTTCGCGGCCTCGGTCGGCAGGTTCCTGAACGGCATCGTCCGCCCCCTTACGCAGGGAGAATGACGACGAGCAGCATCTTAAACGCCGTGACGCCCCGGACCGCGTGCGGCGCGCCCGCCGGAATCACCACGGACTCACCCGCGTGGACCTCATGCGCCACGCCGTTGATGGTGATCTCGCCCGTGCCCTCAAGCACGTTGACCATGGCATCGCCGCCGGCCGCGTGGCTGCTCATACCCTCGTCGGCGTCGATGGCAAAGAGCGTCACCTTGGCGCCCGGCATCTGCGAGAGCGTGAGGCTGTTGACCTTGCCGGGTTCGGCGGGAACGGCCCCGGCCAAGTTGAAGACGGTTTCCTTCTCGATGTTCTTGATGAGTTCCACAGTGATTCCTTTCGTCCTGACCGGCACGTTGCTTTCATCAGTATCGCCTACTATAGGCAACTATCACCCCGCAAACGCGAAGGAGGCCGCCGCATGGGCAGCAAGAAGAAATCCGCCCGCACGGCCCAGCGCGCCGCGTTCGAATCGCAGCTCGGCGGCAACCGTCTCGGCGACGCCTTTGCCCGCGAAGACGCGCGCCACGAGGAGCACCTACGCTACCGCGCCTGCGACCGCAAGAAGCGCTACGCCACCCGCGCCGAGGCCGAGGACGCCATCCGCGCCTGCCGCCGCCACGGCTCGCGCGACCTCAACTGCTACGAGTGCGACTACTGCGGCGGCTGGCACCTCACCCACAAGGGTGGGCGCTAGTCCTGGTCACGTGCCTTCGCTGTATTACTGCAAGAGCCGCTTCCGTTACGGCATCGTCACACCTCAACGAGGTCGTGCTCAGTCTCGTGGCCGTCGAGCATCCGCTCGTAGCGCTTATCCATCTCCGCGGCGAATTCAATCTCTGATGGCACCTTTTTGCGAACCGCGAAGGGAAAGCCGCCGTCGTCAACAAAGCGCTTCATGAGAACGGAAAGAGCCGCAGTCGCCGAGAGTCCCAAATCCTCCGCAGTCTCTTCAAACGCTCGTTTGAGGTTAGCGTCCACGCGGTTGCCGAGCGCTACAGTTGCACTTGTCGTTGACATTATGCCTCCTGACATCAATTACCTTTATTTGTCATTATACCCAGTCATTTGAATGCCTACCGCGGCGGGACGATGACGTCGTAGCGCACGGCCTTACCGGCGATGGAGTAGCTCGGCTTCATCCCCGCGAGCTGCGGCCCTTTGGCCGGGCGCTTGATCACGACCTTGCGGGGGCCCGCCGCCAGCGCGGCAGCAACGAGCGCGTCCTCCTCCTCGCACGGCTGCTCCAAATGATGAAGCAGCTGGAACTTCTTCTTTACCGCCGCCGACTTGGTGCGCGCGGGGAACATCGGGTCCAGATAAACCACGTCGGGCGCAAAGCCGAGCTCCGCCAGCCCCTCGATTGAGTCGCCACCCACAAGCGTCATGCGCCCGACGACCTCCACGAGCTGCGGTTCCTTCGCCGCTCGCGCGATCGCGTCGGCAAGAAGCGCGCAGATCGTCTCGTCCCGCTCGAAAAGCGTGACCTGAAAGCCCGCCGCCGCGAGCAGCAGAGAGTCCTCGCCGAGCCCGGCCGTACAATCCACGGCAGTCGGCGCCTCCGCGCCGCGAACGCGCGCGGCGCGCACCAGCAGCTCTTGCTGCAGCCGTCCCTGCCGTAGGCGCGGCAGCATCCGCATGAAGTCTCCGCGAAGCTCCATGCCCTCGCCCACAAGAGCAAGGCCGCGCTCGTCTTGCCGAAGCTCGACGGTGGGCGCGGCCTGCTCGGCGTCGCTATGGAATTCGCGGCGGGACACGTTAGACAAACTGGATCTTCTCGACGCCCTCGCGCGAGCTCTCGCGGTACAGCGTGAACTTGCGCCCGATGACCTGCACGACGTCGGCGCCCAGGTGCTCGGCCAGCTCCTCGGCGGCCTCGCGCGGGGTCAGCGCGCACGTGTCGAGCACGGAGCACTTGATGAGCTCGTGCTTCTCCAGGTACTCGCTCGCTTGCTCGACGGTGTTCTCGGTGACGTTGGACTTGCCCACGATCACGACGGCCTCGAGGTGGTGCGCGAGGCTGCGCAGCTGCCTGATCTGACGTCCGCTCAGAGCCATGTTCTACCTGCTTTCATCTGCGCCGAGCCGGGTGCGGCCGGCGCCTCTGTTTCAATTTAGCCGTACCAGCCTAGCAGATTCGCGCAGCTAGAATCACTTGTGATACGGCTCTCCGCGCGAAATCTTGCATGCACGGTAAATCTGCTCGAGCAGCACCACGCGCGCGAGGTTGTGCGGCAACGTGATGCGCCCGAACGAGAGCGTCTCGTTCGCGCGGGCACGGACCTCGTCCGAGACACCGTCCGAGCCACCGATCACGAACGTGATGTCCGATGTGCCCCCGAGCGCCAGCTCGTCGAGCCGCGCCGAGAACTCCTCGCTCGAGCGCTCCTTGCCCTCGATGGCAAGAAGCACCACGTGCGAGCGCTCGCCCACGGCGGAGAGAATCGCCTGCCCCTCGCGACGACGGGCCGCATCCACGCCGCCCGCGCGCGACGGGTCGATGTCGGCGACCTCGCGGACCTCGACCTTTGAGTAGGCTCCGAGCCGCTTGATGTACTCCGCGCACGCCGCGACCCAGAACTTCTCCTTGAGCTTGCCCACCGCAACGACCGTGTATTTCATCCGCCCTCGCTCAACCTACGCTCCGCTCGCCAACAAATTGAAATTGAACCATAAACCCGCTGGTAGAATGAGGTAGTTTTCGGCCGAACCAAGGAGGTCCCATGCTCTGCGAGGATAAGATCTGGGTTGCCCAAGGAGAGAACCCCTGCTATCTGCTGCTCAACCAGGCGAACCGCCACGGGCTTATCGCCGGCGCGTCCGGCACCGGAAAGACCGTCACCCTGAAGCTTTTGGCCGAGGGCTTCTCGCAGGCTGGCGTGCCGGTGTTTATGGCCGACGTCAAGGGCGACGTCACCGGCATGTGCCAGGCGGGCGCGGACTCCGAGAGCATGCAGAAGCGCATCGCCAAGTTCGGCCTTGGGGGCTTCACGTACCGCGGATGCCCCACGCGCTTCTGGGACATGAGCGGCGAGGGCGGTATCCCCGTGCGCATCACTATCTCGGACATGGGCCCGACGCTGCTCGCGCGCCTGCTCGGCCTCACCGAGGTGCAGGAGGGCGTCCTCAACATCGTCTTCCGCATCGCCGACGACAAGCAGATGCTGCTCATCGACCTCAAGG